>JAITVB010000150.1 GCA_031286025.1 Rikenellaceae bacterium | reverse complement strand
CGGCCGTCAACACTTACCTATACGACCCCGACGCACAGAGATTCCGCGGCCATGCCGGTTGGAAGCAAGACAATATCTGGGCTGCATGCCTCGGTTTGACCGATGAAGCCAAGCGCCTGACCCTGTTGAAGATGGATGATGCCAAACCTCGTTTCCCCGCCTTTTGGGGCCCGGGCTTCGACTGGACGCCCGACCACAACCACGGCGGCAGCGCTATGATCGGCCTTCAGGAGATGCTCATGCAGGAAGATGCCGATGGACGCCTGCTCCTTTTTCCTGCCTGGCCCGCCGACTGGGACGTTCGCTTCAGGCTTCACGCCCCGGGCCAGACCACCGTCGAAGCCGAACTGCGCGATGGAAAGATCCAATCGCTGACCGTTACTCCCGCCTCGCGCCAGGCTGATGTTATTCTTCCGAAATCACTTGAAAATTAGTCATATATGAAATGTTTACTTCTATCCCTCACCTGTTTGCTATCGGTCGGTAGAGTGATGGCCTATCAACCCGAAACCTCGGCCGCGGGCTTTTTCGATCTTCCCGGCAATGGGCGCACGGCCTACAATTTCAATGTCGGTTGGCGTTTTTCACGCGGAGCGAACCCGGACGGCCACCGTCCGACTTGCGATGATTCGAAATGGGACGTGGTCGCCACGCCCCACACCGTCGAACTCGTCCCGGTCGAAGCGAGCGGCGGCCGCAACTATCAAGGCCCGGCATGGTACCGCAAACATTTCGAAATACCGGCTGAACTGACCGGCAAACGGATTTCGATTTACTTCGAAGCCGCGATGGGCCGTTCCGAAGTTTATGTGAACGGCCGACTCGTTCGCAGGCATTATGGGGGCTATCTGCCGTTTGACGTCGACTTGACGATGCTCGGCGTAAAGGCGGGACAAAAGTGCCTGATCGCCGTGATGGTCGACAACAGCGACGACAAGACCTATCCTCCCGGTAAATTCCAGGATGTGTTGGATTTTGCCTATCACGGCGGTATTTACCGCGACGTGTGGTTGGTGGCCACCAACCACATTTATGTGACCGATCCCAACCGGTCGACCCGCGTGGCCGGCGGGGGTGTTTTCGTGCATAGCGACAACATTTCCCCGAAACAGGCCGATCTCCATGTTGATGTTGAAGTGGCTAATGCCACGACGGAAAAATCTCGGGTACAGATCGAAAATACAGTTTATGACCCCACCGGAAAAAAACTCTTTACCCGAAAAAGTCCCGCGAATATAGATGCCCGAAGCAACGCGCAGCTATCCCAGAAATTCACCGTCACGGCTCCGAGTTTGTGGGAGCCTGACGCCCCGCACCTCTACCGCGTCGAAACCCGCATTCTGGACGCAAAAGGAAATCCCCTCGACGGCGTAGCCACCCGCGCCGGCATTCGCAAAATGGAATTCGATGTCGCCCGCGGGTTTATTCTCAATGGCAAACCGTTCGGCCAATTGATCGGCACCAACCGCCATCAGGACTTTGCACATGTAGGCAACGCCCTGCCCAACAGCGGACAATGGCGCGATGCGAAGACGATCCGCGACGCCGGTTGCCGGATCATCCGATCGGCCCACTATCCACAGGATCAGGCCTTTATGGATGCCTGCGACGAATTGGGCATCTTCATCATCGTCGCCACCCCCGGTTGGCAGTATTTTAATAGGAATCAGGAGTTCGTCGATCGGGTGTATGACGATGTGCGCCAGATGGTGCGCCGCGACCGTAACCACCCGTCGGTGATCATGTGGGAGCCGGTATTGAACGAAACGCCCTATCCGCCGGGCTTTGCCCTGCGCACGAAGCAGATTGCGAACGAGGAATATCCTTATCCCGGCTGTTTCGTGGCCGGCGACAACCACTCCGAAGGGGTAGCCGAAAACTATGACGTACTCTACGGTTGGCCCGCCGACGAAGGCAAACTTGCCAAACCGGTCTTCACCCGCGAATGGGGCGAAATGGTCGACGACTGGTATGCCCACAACACGCCGAACCGTGCCTCGCGCAATTGGGGCGAAGGCCCGCAACTGATCCAGGCGTTGGACCTGGCCCGAACCTACGACGAGATGTATCAGACGACCGGCCAATTTCTCGGCGGGACGCAGTGGCACTCGTTCGACCACCAACGCGGCTACCATCCCGACCCCTATTGGGGTGGTTTTGTCGATGCTTTCCGCCAACCGAAATACGCCTACTATATGTTCAAGAGCCAGGTGGCGCCAACAGTCGACCTCGCCTTGTCCGATACCGGCCCGATGGTTTTCGTGGCCAACGAGATGGGACCTTTCTCGGGATCCGACGTGGTGGTGTTCAGCAACTGTGACTCGGTGCGGCTCACAGCTTACGAACGCGACACGTTGGTGTTGCCTGTTGTGCGCGGCAAGTATGGGATGCCTTACGCTCCGACCGTCTTCAAGGACGTGTACGACTTTTATGATTTGAGAAACCTCTCGTATACGCAGAAGAAACCGCAACAGGTCAGTTTTCTGGTCGAAGGGATCATCGACGGAAAAGTGGTTTGCTCTGAGAAGAAGATGCCGTCGAGGCGATCGACCAATCTGAGACTTTCGATGGCTCACGCGGGGCAATCGCTCGTGGCCGACGGGTCGGACTTCGCCGTGGCAGTGGCCGAAGTGACCGACGATGACGGCAACGTGCGCCGTCTGGCCAAAGACCGCATCCTGTTCAGCGTTGAAGGCGAGGGCGAAATTATCGGCGATATGATTCTCGGCGCTAATCCGCGCGAGGTGGAGTTCGGTTCGGCGCCGGTGCTGATCCGTTCGACGCTTGTCCCCGGTAAAATCCGGGTACGGGCGCGGGTGCTCTTCGAAGGCGACCACACGCCGACCGAAGCCATGCTCGAACTGGAAAGCATTGCCCCTGTCCGCAGCTTGCTTTACACCGACCGGCCGCAAGTGAAGAACGTTGGTGCACTATACGAAACCGGCCGCGGCGACGACTCGCCCCAGAACGCCGAACGCAAACGTCAGCAACTGATGGAAGTCGAACGCCAACAAACCCAATTCGGCGTCCCGACCGAATAGCGGTGGAGTGAGTCGGAATACGGCAAGACCAAACCGCCATGCACAAAAGTGCGTGGCGGTTTAATATTTTTCACCCCAAAGCCGTTTCATCCGGGCGTCGATCTCGGCCTCTTTCGAATTGTTGCCCGGTTCGTAGAACTTGTGGCCGACGAGGCCTTCGGGCATAAACTCCTGCTCGGCGAAATTCCCCTTGAAACTGTGGGCATATTTGTAATCCTTGCCGTAACCGATGTTTTTCATCAGGCGGGTGGGGGCGTTGCGCAAGTGTAGCGGCACAGGGCGGTTGGTCGTGTCGTTGTTGACAAAGGCGATCGCACGGTCGATCGCCTCGTAGGCAGTGTTGCTCTTGGGGCTGGTGGCCAGATAGATCGTCGCTTGGGCCAATGTGATCCGTGCTTCGGGCATCCCGATCTTATGCACCGTGTCGAAACAGGCGTTGGCCATCAGCAGGCCGTTTGGATTAGCCAATCCTATATCTTCGGAAGCCCGGATCACCAACCGCCGGGCGATGAATTTCGGGTCTTCGCCCCCGGCCAACATTCGCGCCAAATAGTAGACGGCGGCATGGGGATCGCTTCCGCGCACCGACTTGATGAAGGCCGAAATGATATCGTAGTGCTGCTCGCCATTTTTGTCGTAGAGGGCGATGTTCTGTTGCAGGCAATCGGTCACGTTGGCGTCGTTGATCATTAACTCGCCTTCGATCGCATTGTTAAGTATGTCCAAGATGTTCAGTAGTTTCCGGGCATCGCCGCCCGAAAAGCGGAACAGCGCTTCGGTTTCCTCTACCTTCATCCGACGCTCCTTAAGAATCAGATCCCTGGTCAGCGCCCGATCGAGCAGGGTTTTCAGGTCGCCGTCCTCCAACGATTTCAGAATGTAGACCTGGCACCGCGACAAGAGCGGCGGGATGACCTCGAACGAAGGATTTTCGGTCGTTGCCCCGATGAGCGTCACCAAGCCCTGCTCGACTGCCCCGAGCAGCGAATCCTGTTGCGACTTGTTGAACCGATGGATTTCATCGATGAACAGGAACGGCGACGGCGTATTGAAAAAATGCCGCTGCCGCGCTTTCTCAATTACTTCGCGTACCTCTTTTACCCCGGAACTGACGGCACTCAGCGTAAAAAACTTGCGGTCGAGCGACGTGGCGACCAACCGCGCCAACGTGGTCTTGCCCACGCCCGGCGGCCCCCAGAGGATAAAAGAAGGCACATTGCCCGATTCAAGAAAACGCCGGAACACGCCGTCGGGCCCCACCAGGTGGGCCTGGCCGATATATTCGTCAAGGCTCTTGGGGCGGAGGCGCTCCGCCAATGGAATGTTGCTCTGCATAATCAATAGGGATCACCGATCGAACAAAGATAATGGTTTCTTGTGAAAAAATCCGACAGCGATCGGAACGGATAAAAGAAAAAAGCATTATCTTGTTTCAGTTAATCCAACCCGCTTAATATGATGAATAAATTGAAAATCTTGGCCTTGGCGGCCGTTTTGGGCATGATTTCGTGCCAGTCCCGCGTTGCTTTGCCGCTACTTTCCGCCTCGGCGTTCGACACGACGGTCAACGGACAGACGATTTCGCTTTATACGCTCACCAACGCTTCGGGCTCGGCCGTGCAGATTACCAACTACGGCGGCCGCGTGGTGTCGCTATGGACCCCCGACCGCGAAGGGAACTTTCGTGATGTGGTGCTCGGCTTTGACAATATTGCCGATTACCTCAGTTCAAAATCCGGCAACCAGGGCGCCGTTGTGGGCCGTTATGCCAACCGCATCGAGGACAGGAGATTCACACTCGACAGCGTCGAATACCTGTTGGCCGGCAATGAAGCCGCCCGGATCGCCCCGGTGGGCGTGGCCGATTTCAACCGCGCCATCTTCACTCCCAAGCCAGTCACCAATGCCCGAAAAGAGCAGTCGCTCGAACTCAATTACCTTTCGCCCGACGGCGAAGCCGGTTTCCCGGGCAATGCCGACGTGACGGTCATCTACACGCTTACGAACGACAACGAACTGAAGATCGAATACATCGCCACCACCGACCGTCCGACCGTGCTCAGTCTGACCAACCACAGCTTCTTCAACTTGCGCGGCGGTGAAGGGGATATTTATGATTATGAACTATACGTCAACGCCGATTCTTACCTCGAAATCAAGGAAGGGACGATCCCGACGGGCAATATCGTGACGGTCGAAGGCACTCCGCTCGATTTCCGTACGCCGATCCCGATCG
>JAITVB010000125.1 GCA_031286025.1 Rikenellaceae bacterium | reverse complement strand
GGGGTGCTGTTGTTGGCCGGCTTCATTTCGGTGGCGATCGGTGCGATCTACCTGCGGCGCACGAACAACTACAAACGCCTGCTGACCTATTCGACGGTTGAAAACATGGGTATCGTCCTGATCGGCCTCGGGGTGGGGGGCGTTGGGGCGTTTGCCGCGCTGTTCCACATGCTGATCCACTCGTTGCTCAAGAGTGGGATGTTCGCCCAAATTGCCCAAGTGGGCCGATTGTACGGCACATACCGCATCAACAGGGCGGGCGACTATTTGAATCTGTACCCTATCGGCGGCATCACAGTGCTGCTCGGTATGGTGGGCCTGCTCGCTTTTCCGCCTTCGGGGTTTTTTGTATCCGAAGTATTGATCCTCAAAGAGTTGATGTTCGAAAGCCATTGGGTGCTGCTTACAGTATTCGTTCTGTTGAGCTGCCTGATCATCTACACGTTGGCCCGGCGCTTTTCGGGGCTGATCCTGCGTCCGTCCGACACGAGCCGGACCAACCGGGCGGCGATTAGCCTGCTCTCGACGGGTTTTCAATTGGGGCTCATCGGGTTGGCGTTGGTGGCAGGGATTTGGCAGCCGCGTTTTCTGATCGAATTTTTGAATGTAATCATCGGGTAGGGATATGAGCTTTTTTGTGACGAAAAACAGGTGCGGCAGCGTGTCGTTGGCAGAGATCCCGGTGCTGCCTTATGCGCGCTTCCACGACGAGGTGTTGCGGCGGATGGGCGAGCCCGGATTCCATTGTGCAAACTATTTCGGTGTGCCCTCGGGGCGGGGGCTGATGTTCTATTTCATCGGCTTGGACGACGCATCCCACGAAATTTTCATTACCCGTTGGGAGTCGGACTATTACGACGAGGAGTCCTACCCTTCGCTTACGGCCCGCTACCCGGCCATGCACTGTTTTGAACGCGAGATCACGGAGAACCACGGGATTCGTTTCCCGGGAAATCCATACGCAAAACCTCTGCGCTTTGCCCACGACAGGGCCGACACATCGCGCACGATCAATAATTATCCCTTTTACACGATCGAGGGCCGCTCGGTCCACGAGGTCAATGTCGGCCCGATCCATGCCGGGATCATAGAGCCGGGGGCGTTCCGCTTCCAGTGTAACGGCGAGGAAATCCTCCATCTGGAGGTGGTGCTCGGTTATCAACACCGCGGGGTAGAGCGGCTGATGCGCGAAAGTGCGTCCGATTTGCGCCGCTGCCTGTTGGCCGAGGGCATAGCGGGCGATTCGACCGTGGCTCACACAACGGCCTATGTCCAGACTCTTGAGAACCTGCTTGAATTTTCAGACCGTGGCCTCGATCGCGACCGGCTGATCGCCCTCGAAATGGAGCGCATCGCGATGCACTTGGCCGACACCGGCGCCTTGTGCACGGATGTCGGTTACCAACTCGGGCAGGTGGCCTGCGAGGCGTTGCGCACGATTGCGATCAACACCACCCAACTTTGGTGCGGCAACCGCTTTGGCCGTTCGCTGATCCGGCCTTTCGGCACGCATTATCCGTTGATCCCGGAATTGGCGGTGCAGATCATTGACAATGTGAAAGAGATCCGCCGCCGCTACGACGAAGTGTGCCGCGACGTTTTCTCGTCTCCGTCGGTACTGGCGCGTTTCGAGGAGTGCGGCACGGTTACCCGGCAGCAAATGTTCCGCATCGGCGGGGTAGGGATGGCGGCCCGGGCTTCGGGTCTGTCACGCGATCTCCGTACGACCCATCCCTGGGGAGTATGGGACGGCACGGTCGAACACGCGCCCGTGGTCGAAGAGAGCGGCGATGTGCAGGCGCGCACTATGGTACGCAGCCGCGAAGTGCTACAATCGGCCGACTACATCACAAAACTGCTTTACGCCTTCCTCGACGAAGAACCTTCTGTGTGCGAACCGGAACTTGATCGTGCGTTGCCGGCCGAAATGCTGTCCGTTTCGCTTGTCGAAGGTTGGCGGGGTGAGATCTGCCACGTGGCGCTGACTGGTGAAAGCGGCGAATTGATCCATTATAAGATAAAAGACCCGTCGCTTCACAACTGGTATGCCCTGTCGTTGGCCGTACGCGGGCTCGGGATTTCCGATTTTCCGGTCAACAACAAGAGTTTCAATCTGTCCTATTGCGGATTCGACCTTTAACCGAAGTGCCATGTTCACGAGTAAGCTGAAAGTGCTGCACAGCCACGGGATCCAATATATTAGGGATCTTGAGGCGGCGACCCTGCCCCCGATCTTCCGCGGCCGTCCGCGGATCGTGCCGGGGATGCCCGCCGCCCTGGCGGCCGAATTGGAAGCCATGTGCCCGACCGGAGCTGTCGTTGCCCGTCCGGTGCGTCTCGATATGGGGCGGTGCCTGTTTTGTGGCGAATGCGCGCGCCATGCCGAAGGGTTTATCGAGTTTACGAGCAATTACCGGATGGCGGCCAACGCTCGTGACGCACTCATTGTCCGCGAGGGCGACGATCCCGACGCGTCGATTTTCGATCCATCGTTGATGCGAGTCGAGACAGGTGCGTTTTTTCGTCGTTCGCTGAAACTGCGCCAAGTTTCGGCTGGGGGCGACAACGCCTGTGAGATGGAACTCAACGCTTCGGGCAACGTCAATTTCGACTTCGGCCGTTTCGGGGTCGATTTCGTCGCTTCGCCGCGCCATGCCGACGGGGTGGTGATTACCGGTCCGATCACGCAGAACATGGCGCTTCCGTTGGAAATCTGCTACAACGCCATTCCCGATCCCAAGGTGGTCATCCTGGCCGGGAGCGAGGCGATTTCCGGAGGACTTTTTGCCGGTAGTCCGGCCATTGACCGCCGGTTCCTCGACGGCCG
>JAITVB010000097.1 GCA_031286025.1 Rikenellaceae bacterium | reverse complement strand
TAAACCACCACGCGGATATCACGGGCATAGGAGCCGGTAAGCGGTCCTTCTTCCATCTTCTCCATAACCCCCTTGAGGATCGCGGGCATAAAACGGGCGTCGATGGCCCCGCCGACGATCGAACTGTAGTAGATCAACTTGCCACCCCAGTCGAGGTTGATCTCTTCCTTATTCTTGACGTTGATGACCAAGTCCTTACCGTCGATCTTGTATTTACCCGGTTCGGGCGATCCTTCGGCGTGGGGTTCGATCACCAGATGCACCTCGCCGAACTGGCCGGCACCCCCCGATTGCTTCTTGTGGCGGTAATCGGCGGCGGCAATTTTCGTAATCGTTTCGCGGTAGGGGATCTTCGGGGCGAAGAATTCGATGTCGATCTTGTTGACGTTGTTCAACTGCCACTTCAGGATATTGAGGTGGTGTTCGCCCTGACCCTGAACGATGATCTGCTTGAGCTCTTTCGAGTATTCGACCGCGATGGTCGGGTCTTCGAAACCGGCACGGTTGAGCAGTTCGCCCAACTTCTCGTCATCGGCCGTTTTGACGGCTTTGATCGCGGTGCGATAACGGGGTTCGGGCCACCTGATCGGCTCGATTTCCACCGCTTTGTTGCCTGCGTAGAGGGTCTGGTTGGTCTTCGTGCCTTTCAGTTTTACGGTACAGCCCATGTCGCCGGCCATCATTTCGGTCACTTTCACACGGTTCTTGCCGGCTACGGCAAAAATCTGCGAGATTTTTTCTTTGTTGCCCGTTTTCGAATTGGTGAGTTCTATCCCTTCGGTCAGTTTGCCCGAAATTACGCGGAAGTAGCTCACTTCGCCCAAGTGTTGTTCTACGGCTGATTTAAAGACGAAGAGCACACACGGCGCGTTTGAATCGGGAGCCATCTCATCGCCCGAGACGGTCAGGAAATTCGGCGCTTTCAACGGGCCGGGAGCCACGTTGGTGATAAATTCCATCAGTCGTTTGGTGCCGATGTCCTTTTTGGCCGAGATACAGAACACGGGGATCATGTCGCGTTTGGCCAGGCCGAGTTTCATCCCGCTGCGCATCTCGTCCTGGGTGAGCGAGCCTTTTTCGAAGTAGAGTTCCATCAGCGCCTCGTCGTTTTCAGCGGCGGCTTCGACCAGGATATTGTGGAGTTCGGTGGCGGCGGCCATTTCCGAATCGGGGATCGGGTGTTCCTCGCGGATGCCGGTGTCGCCTTTGAACGTATACATCTTCATCATCAGCACGTCGATAAACGCGTTGAAATCGGGCCCCGGATTGACGGGATACTGCACGATCACCGGTTTGGCCTGCGAGTTGACGCGCAGCGATTCGATCGTGGCTTCCCAGTTCGCCTTTTCCGAGTCGAGGTGGTTAACGGCAAAGATGACGGGCTTTTCGTGCTTGCGTGCGTAACGGGCCTGGATTTCGGTACCTACTTCAAAGCCGTTCTGGGCGTTGATGATCATCACGCCCACGTCGGCTACCTTGAATGCCGAGAAGAGTCCACCGCAGAAGTCGTCCGATCCGGGCGAGTCGAAGATGTTGATCTTGTAACCGTTAAATTCGGTAAACAGGAGCGTCGAGTAGATGGAGCGTTTGTAGATGTGTTCCACGTCGGAGTAGTCCGACAGGGTATTCTCCGCTTCCACCGTACCCCTGCGTTCGATCACTTTGCCTTCGAATGCCATCGCTTCGGCCAGGGTGGTCTTCCCGGAACCCGCCCCGCCAAGCAGCACAATGTTTTTGATTTCGCTGGTTTGGTACGTTTTCATAGTTATCTGAAATTAGTTAGTCGGTTTTTCAATTCGCTAAATGTATTAAAAAATTTCGGATTTTTTTTGTTTGCCTTGTTTTTTTATTACATGTTCGTTTCCATCCGGTACTTTCGGGCGGAAAACAATACAGGGGAAGCGGATTTGGGCAGATTGACGCAGGTTAGCTGACAATCAGCGCAATATGTGTTTTGATGTGTTGTTTTTCCACTTGCGGAAAAACGCCTGAAAGCAGAATTGCGCAGGTGGTACGTTTCCAGATCGTTACCTGAGGCGAGCTTAAACTTTTTTCGTAACGGGTTCTTATTCACATTCTTGCGGTGTTTTGCATAGCGTCCGATAACTCAATTGAATTTACCTTTGTCCCATTAAAAATTGAGTTATTATGAGGTCAACATTTAAGGTGCTGTTCTATGTGAGCGGCAGTAAGGAAAAGAACGGTGTGGTGCCCATTATGGGGCGCGTCACCGTAAACGGGCAGGTCGCCCAGTTCAGTTGCAAACAGAGTGTCCCCGTTGCCATGTGGGACGCAAAGGGCAACCGTGCCAAAGGCAAGGGCGATGAAGCCCAAAGGATCAACCACGCCTTAGACAAGATCAAGGCGCGGATCATCGAACTCTACAACCAAATCCGCGACCGAGAGAACTTTGTCACCGCCGAGATGGTCAGGAACGCCTATCAGGGTATCGGCAACGAGTACGAGACCCTCCTCCGGGCGTTCGATAAGTTTATCGCCGATTTCAGTAAGCGGGTGGGGAAAGACCGCACGGCGGAGACCTACCAAAAACATTGCTGCGTGCGCAACCACGTCGCCAATTTCATAGGGGCGTACTATAAGCGTAAAGACATGGCAATGAAGGAATTGACGGAAGAGTTCATCCGTCAGTATGAAATCTACCTGCGTACCGAACTCGGCCTGATGACCTCCACCATCTGGATGTACACCGCACCGTTGAAGATGATCGTCACCCGTGCCCATTGCGACGGTCATCTGTACCGGAACCCGTTCGCACGGTATCATGTCAAGCATGAGGTGCGGGAGCGAAAGTTCCTGACCGAGGAGGAGTTGCAGACGGTAATCAACCATCCCTTCACCGACCCCGAACTGGCTATGATGCGGGATATTTTCGTTTTCGATTGCCTGACCGGGATTTCTTTCGTGGACACCAAAAATCTGACCAACGAC
>JAITVB010000093.1 GCA_031286025.1 Rikenellaceae bacterium | reverse complement strand
GCCTGCCGTCCGGACGGCCCTTGACGAGATGGGGTGGGGCGGGTGGCTGCTTATCGAGCGTTCGCGCGACGGTGCGCGCCCGACCGAAGTGGGCTATAACTTTCCGCCGAACGTCGCCTATGTGAAGGCTGTTTTCAAGGACGTACCTCCCCGCACAGGGAATTTAAGGTAAGATACTCCCGGGGACGAATTGCATTTGTCGGCCTCTCCTTCCCTTACATTGCGGGGCCGTGAAAAGACGGATGAATCAGTTTGATTATCTGATCCGCGGGTTATTCGTCGTCGCCGTCCTCAAACAGTCCGTCGATCAGTCCGTCGATGTCGCGGCGTTCCTTTTTGGTCGGTCGGCCCGTTCCGCGGTCGCGCCGGGCAAAGACCACCCCGTCGCGCATCCGCAACTTGTCGAGTTCCGAATCGGGCGTCAGGTTTTCGAGATAGAGGGGCACGTTGCGTGCCGGTTGCCGGTTGCCGATCTCGACCAACACTCGCAAGGCATAGGTCACAGGGCCTTTTCGCACGGTCACCGTGTCGCCGGCGTGTACCTCGCGCGAGGGTTTCGAAGCATTGCCGTTGAGCGTCACCCGGTTGTTGCGGCAGGCGTCGGTGGCGTCGGTGCGTGTTTTGTAAATGCGCACGGCCCACAGCCATTTGTCGATTCGTGTCGGCATATCTTTTTCACAAAGAACAAAGCCATCCCCGATGCCGGGGATGGCTTTGCGTAAAACGTACGGTTAGTTCTTCGACGGCAGGAACGAATAATTCTTCGAATAGTCCATCATCTGGGCCGCGTAATCTTCAGGATATTCGACCTTGACATCGATCACCCGATCCCCGTCCTTCAGGAGCGTGTAAACGGGATTCATAAATCCGGCATAAGGAGCCAGGTCTAACTTGGCGTAACGGTCGAGCACCTCTTTGTGCAAGTCCGGATCGACCTTCACCCCATAGGTTTCGACCAACGTCTGCCCGGCGACGAAATCGCCTTCGGACTTGATTCGTTGGATCTCTTTCAACAGCTCGCCGAACAACTTGCGCAAACCGTCGAAATCAGTCACTACGACATAGGTGTTTCCGCCCTTGACTACCTTGCGGATCACCTTCTCGGCTCCATTTTCGTAACACCATTCGGCGATCAGTTTGCGGTTGCGCATGTGCGATTCTTCGACGTTCTTGCCCGGTTGGATACGGGTGAGTTGGGTCATCAGGCCGTTCATGATGTACTTGGCATATTCCGCTTTGGCTACGTCAAGCGTAGGAATGAGCCCCAGTTCGACCATCTTCGGGTCGGCCAGGCAGTAAAGGGCAAAGAGGTCGGCACGGGCTTCTTCGAGCGTCGATCCGTAATTCTTCAATTCGTCTCCCCGCACACCAGGAGCGAGTTGGCCCGAACCGTGACCCAGGCACTCGTGAAGGTCGGTGTGGAGGTTGTCGGCCAACGAGCCCCATTTCTCCATCCGTTCGCGGTCTTCGGGACGCATCACGAATTCTTCCGCGAAGCCGTCGCCCTTGGCTGCCTCGACATAGGCGCGGGTGATGTTTTCGATCGTCACTGATTTCGAACCGTAGTCACGGCGTATCCAGTCGGCGTTGGGCAGGTTGATCCCGATCGGGGTGGCCGGAAAGCAGTCGCCGCCGAGTATCGCCACGGTAATCACCTTGGCCGAAACGCCTTTTACCTCGGATTTGCGGAATTGCGGGTCGATCGGCGAATGATCTTCGAACCATTGGGCGTTGGCGCTGATGATATCGGTGCGCTTGGTCGCTTCGAGATTTTTGAAATTGACGTTGGCTTCCCACGAGGCTTTTTTGCCGAGCGGATCGCCGTAGGTTTCGATGAAACCGTTGACGAAATCGACCTTCGACTCGTTGTCGCCCACCCACAGGATGTTGTAACGGTCGAAATCTTTCAGGTCGCCCGAACGGTAGTAGGCGATCAATTCGCCGATATACTCCTTCTGCACCGGGCTGTCAGCCACCGCAGCCGCTTTTTCGAGCCAGGACACGATCTTGTCGATCGCCGGGCCATACATGCCGCCCGATTTCCACACGCGTTCGTGGAGTTTGCCGTCATTGCCCTTGGCCAGTTGGCCGTTCAGTCCATAGGAAATCGGCTGCCGGTCGGTCGTGTCGACCATTGCTGCATAGAACGCTTCGGCCTCGGCTTGAGTTACCCCGTCATAATAGTTTTCAGCCGAGGTGAGCAGCAGGTCGACACCCGCGTCGAGGTTCACCCGTTTGGCGTACAGCGCCGGGTCGAAGATCGCGGGTTTGATCGTGGCGATCAGTTCTTCCTGCGTCCCGAAATCGGCCGGGAAGAGTTCGGTGGGTGTAGCGGCGACCAACGCATCGAAATAAGTTTCCGAAAACCCGGGGGTAAATTTGTCCATCGAGTAGTGGTGGTGGATGCCGTTGGCAAACCATACTTTCTTGAGGTATTTTTCGAAGGCGGCATATTCGGCCGTCGCGCGATCGCCGGTGTAGCCCTCATAAATGGCCTCCAGTGTCCGTCGAACGGGGAGATTATATCGGAAGTTCTGGTCGAACAGGATGTCGCGTCCGCACAGCGCGGCCTCGCTCAGGTAATACACAAGCAACTTCTGATCGAGCGAGAGCGAGTCGAAATCCTCGACCTGGTAGCGCAGCACCTTGATGTCGTCGAAGCGGTCGACCTGCCACCTGAAGCTGTCGGCGGTTGTGCCCGGCGCCGTTTGGCAGGCGGCCATTCCTGAGATCATTCCGGTCATCATCATCATTTTGGCAATGGTTTTCATCGGTTGTTCTTCTTTAAGAGATTCGTGGCGGCAAAGTTATGTAATTTTGACGGAATGTGTTCCGACACAGGGGGATTTAAGGCAATATCCCCTCGGAAAAACGAAGCTTGGATTCCGCTTCGCCCCGGTTCCTCCAAAATTTTGCGGCACTTCTCGAAAAAAAGCGCCGCAAAATTTTTCGAAACAATGCATTGTAACCACTTCAACCGGTAATGTCGGCAGAACAAGCACTCCCCGAACTACAGCCTTCGATTATTCTCGGCGGAATCTGCGGGCGGACTTCCCCCTTCCTTCGATAAGGTTCCTGCCGAGGATCCTCCATGCTTCGTCAAAGTAGGTATGCTCAAACCACATCGGCACGACGATCCGGAAATAATCGTTCCGATCCATCTTGATCGTAAATGGCGTGATGCCCGGATAGCTGAACTCCAATTCGCCGAAATCCCGTTTCGGGAGGATGACCCGCCCGTTTTCGTCCGATACACCGAGGGGCGTTGATGGTACCGATACTAACACATCGCTTGCCGCTCTCCCGTCCGACCATCGCGTCTCCACGACGACCTGGTTTGCCCCCCCGTGTTCCGCGCCTCCTGAAGCGGGTGGGCCAGGTGCGGATCATTGGCGAGCAGCAGCCGTGCCCGACCGATCCCATTTCCCGATCGGTCCAAAAGTATAGTATGTGTCGCCTGGATCCCCATGGTACAGAAAGGTCGAATCGGCGGCGAGTTTCATTGATGCCTGCCGCCAAAGTCCGCCTCCTTGAGCGATCCAAGCGTACGAGTACGTCCCGGGAAGCGCCAGGCGGCTGCAATGCCGTGCAACAGACAAACAGCAGAACTGCCGGAACAAACCTGAAAGTTTTCACGTAGGCCATTTGTCGGCACTTTTTTGTGTAAAAACTTCGTTGTCCCCGGAAGGTTAATAGTTATTTTTCTTCGGCTCGAAGTAAGCTTGCGGATGATTGCACGAGGGGCATTCCTGCGGCGCATCCTTCCCAGTGTGGACATACCCGCAGTTGCGGCACTGCCACTCGATCGGCTCCTCGCGCGAGAAAACGTTGCCTTCGAGCACATGGGCCAACAGCTTGAGGTAGCGCGCTTCGTGTTCGCTCTCGACCTCGGCGATCATGCGGAACGTAGTCGCAATTTCCGGAAAGCCTTCCTTGTCGGCCGCTGCGGCAAAGGTCGGGTAAAGTTCGCTCCACTCCTCCTTTTCACCGGCAGCCGCTTCGCGCAGGTTCTCCCTGGTCGTGCCGATCTTACCGGCGGGGTAGCCGGCGGTGATTTCGACCATGCCTCCTTCGAGGTATTTGAAGAAGCGCTTGGCGTGTTCCTTTTCCTGGTCGGCGGTTTCCTGGAAAACGCCGGCAATCTGTTCATACCCCTCTTTCTTGGCCACGCTAGCGAAGAAAGTGTAACGGTTGCGCGCCTGCGATTCGCCCGCAAAGGCTTTCAGCAGGTTCTTTTCGGTTTCGGTTCCTTTCACACTTTTCATTTTCTGTTATCTCTAAGAGTTTTTACATGGTTCGATAAAAAATCCAAGATCACCGGCTTTTCCATCGGGCGGATTTTTCACAAAGATAACAAAATATGCTTTGTGACAGTTCTGCACAACTTTTTTCCGGATAAGAGAGTTACGAAAAAATCAGGCGTTTCAAGGAAATGGCTGAAGTGCTTCGCCCCCCTGGCAAGGATACAAAGGGGGCAAAAAATCCTTTTGCGCGCCTCGCCTGCGGTTACCCCACCGACCTTTCGGCAGGGGTGAGCCGGAGTTTATCTCCTTTTGGTTGGCGAGTACTCCGCTCCTTCGGTTATTTTGTTTTTTTCTTTTCTTTTTTTATCTTTCTTGCCGTTGACAGTTGTAACGAATAAAACGACGATGCAGAAAATTCCGATCCGGTGGCCGGTTCTTGTGTTGGCCTGGTTGTTGGCCGTTCCCCTTATGGCGGCCGAGATATGGGTTTCCCCGAACGGTTCCGACCGCAATCCGGGCACGAAAGAGGCTCCTTTCCAGACACTTCATGCCGCCCTGCGGCAAGCCCGTGAGTTGCGCCGTTTACACGACCCGTCGATCGAACGCGGTGTTTTTATCAACCTGCAGGGAGGGATTTATTCTTTGGGGGAGACCTTGCTTGTCCGCCCCGAGGATAGCGGGACGGCCGAAAGCCCGACCGTGGTCCGGGCCGCCGCCGGCGAAAACCCGGTGTTGAGCGGAGGGATTTTTGTAAAAAATTGGGCCCCGGCCAAAGGAAATATTCCGGGATTACCCGCCGCCGCCCGGGGGAAAGTGTGGGAAACCTCTTTACCCCATGTGGGTAATCGGCCCGCCGAATTCCGGCAACTGTGGGTGAACAATGAAAAGGCGGTCCGCGCCCGCAGCGCCGAACCGGATAAGATGGATCGGATGGTGTCGTTCGATATCGACGGGCGCCGGATCCGCATCCCCGCACCGGAAGCGCCCGCTTCGTGGGCCGCGGCCCCGCAACTTGAAATGATGGGAACGCAGCGTTGGGCTGTGGCGTTCTTGCGCGTAAAAACGGTCGAAACACTGCATGGCCAAGCCTGGCTGACATTTCACGAGCCGGAAAGCCGGATCGAATTTGAGCACCCCTGGCCGCAGCCGGTCATCGACGGCGAACAGGGCAGTTCTGCCTTTGTACTGACCAACGCCATAGAGTTTCTCGACACCCCGGGCGAATGGTATGTCGACCTGAAAGCTGAAAAAATCTACTATTGGCCCCATGCGGGCGAAGAGATGCGCACGGCGGCGGTGATCGCCCCGGTACTCGAAACGTTGGTCGGGATCGCAGGCACGGCCGCGCGCCCGGTAAGCCACGTACATTTTGAGGGAATCGGTTTCGAACACACGGGATGGACGCGTCCGTCGCAACAGGGGCATGTACCGCTGCAGACGGGGATGTATATCCTCGACGCCTATAAACTGGCCGTTCCCGGTCTGCCCGGCAAGCCCGGGCTCGAAAACCAGGCGTGGATCGGGCGGCCCGAAGCCGCGGTGCGAGTCGACGGGGCCGAATACATCAATTTCGAAAAATGCACGTTCCGACATTTGGCCTCAACAGGTCTCGACTTGAAACGGGCGGTGAAACACGCGTCGGTGACAGGTTGCGATTTTACGGACATCGGCGGAACGGCCCTGTTGGCCGGGGCTTTCCCGGATCGGGGCTATGAAACGCATGTGGCGTGGACGCCCGAATTCGATGGGGAAATCTGCTCGGGCGCAATCATCCGGGACAACATCGTAAAGGACGTGGCCAACGAGGATTGGGGCTGCGTGGGAGTCGGCGTGGGCTATGCCCGCGATTTCACGATCGACCGCAACGAAGTGGCCGAGGTGCCTTATTCGGGCATCAGTGTGGGTTGGGGTTGGTTGGCGGCGGTCAACGTATCGGCGGGTCACCGCATCACGGCCAACTATATCCACGATTTCGCCCGACAGCTTTATGACGCCGGGGGCATCTATATCCTTTCGGCCATGCCCGGCACGGTGATCGAGCGCAACCGCATCGAGTCGATCGGCGCAGCACCTTACGCGACCAACGATCGGGCGTTCTATATTTACTTCGATGAAGCGAGCGCTTACCTCGACGTGCACGACAACTGGATGCCCGAAGAGCGCTACGGTTGGAACCAACCCGGAATGAACCGCCTCGAAAACAACGGCCCCGGCGTGGACCCGGCCATCCGTGCCGCGGCGGGAGCGAAAAGACAACCAAGCGACTGATATGCGACGATGAAACAAACCAACTACCACCTGTTCGATTTCCTCGATTTCGATCCCGAATTGAAAAAAGACGAGGCGCTGTGGCGTGCCTGCCGCCCGACGGACATTGAAGTTTGTGAAGGCGATATCCACATAAAAATTCCTTTTCGGAAGCAAAAACTTTCGGCGGAAATGAGTGCCGATACGACTGCCTCGCGCAAGATCCACACTTTCCGCCTGCGTCAATACGGTCAAAAGATCCTGCGGGTGCATATCGCTTTCGGCGACTATCCCATGGGTGACTCGGAAATGTTGGAGATCGACCCGACGCTGAAACCCGTGCCGCTCGAAGTGCATAAAACCGAGGAGCAATGGACGGTGACCGATGCCGCGGGTGCGGTGCGGGCCGTGATCGACCTGCGTCCGCCGCCGACCGACTGGTGGAGCGATTTGCTGCCGGCGCCGGACGAAACGTTTGACATTCGTTTCCGTCCGGACGGAAAACGCGAAATCCGGCTGAGCGCCTATGATCAGTTCTCGCCGCCGAGGCACGACGCACTGGGGTTGGCCTGTGTCGAACGCGACGGCGCACCGGCCACAGCCACCCTCTCGGTTCACGCCGCGCCGGACGAAGTGTTTGCGGGCACGGGCGAGCGTTTCTCGAAAATGGATCTGTCCGGGCATACCTTTCAACTGAAAAATCAGGATGGGCAGGGGGTCAACAACCGCCGCTGCTACAAAAACATTCCGTTCTACCTGTCGAGTAAAAACTACGGCGCGTTTTTCCATACTTCGGCCTATTTGAAGTTATCGTTGGCGGATCATTCGACGCGGTCGGTGCAGTGGCTGTCCGAATTGCCGTTCCTCGACCTGTTCCTGATCGGGGGCGACACACCCGAAGAGATTTTGCGCGGTTATCGCCGCCTGACCGGTTTTCCCGCGATGCCGCCGTTGTGGAGTTTCGGGACGTGGATGAGTCGGATGACCTACTTTTCGGCCGACGAGGTGAACGCAATCTGTCGGCGGATGCGCAACGAAGGCTACCCCTGCGACGTAATCCACCTCGACACGGGATGGTTCGAGACCGACTGGCTGTGCGAATGGAAGTTTAACGCCGAGCGTTTCCCCGATCCGAAAAAGTTTATCGCCGAGTTGAAGGACGACGGTTACCGGGTGAGCCTGTGGCAGTTGCCCTATGTGGCCGAAGAGGCTATGCAGTTGGAAGAAGCGAAGGCCAACAACTACATCGCCCCGCTGACGAAGACGCAGGAGCGCGAAGGGTCGAATTTCAGCGCGTTGGATTATGCCGGCACGATCGACTTTACCTATCCCGCCGCCACCGATTGGTACAAAGGCCTGCTCAAAAACCTGCTTGATATGGGGGTGGTTTG
>JAITVB010000078.1 GCA_031286025.1 Rikenellaceae bacterium | reverse complement strand
AAAGAGGCCGTCCACAGGATAAGGACGGCCTCTTTTTGGCACTTAAATTCTGTGGGCAGAAAGTGAGGCTATTTAAATTATTCCTATATTTGTCGATGCAAAGTCAACATTCCGGGTGCGTGCCGGGAGACACTTTGTCGGCGCAAAGTAAAGGTTCCGAGTTCCGGGAGGCGCGCGAATATCTGAATAATTATGAGCTATATGATAAAAATCACCTTCCCCGACGGCAGCGTCCGGGAATATGCGAAAGGGACAACGGCCTTGCAAGTGGCCGAAAGCATCAGCCCCCGCCTGGCCCAGGACGTGTTGGCCGCAACAGTCAACGGATCGGTGGTCGACCTGAACCTGCCGATCGATGACGCCGCCGCCGTCAAACTCTTCAAATGGGACGACGACGAAGGCAAACACGCTTTCTGGCATACGTCGTCACACTTGTTGGCCGAGGCGCTCGAAGCGCTCTACCCCGGCATTAAGTTCGGTATCGGGCCGGCGATCGAAAACGGATTCTACTATGACGTCGATTCGCCTACGCCGATCACCGAAGGCGACCTGCCGAAGATCGAGGAAAAGATGTATGAACTGGCTCGCCAAAAGGAAGAAATGACCCGCCGCGAGGTGTCGAAAGCCGAAGCGCTCAAGACCTATACCGAAAAGGGCGACCCCTATAAAGTGGAATTGATTGCCGACCTGACCGACGGGACGATCACCTTTTACACCAACGGTAATTTTACCGATTTGTGCCGCGGGCCGCACTTGCCGAACACGGGCTATATCAAGGCGATCAAGTTGACATCGGTCGCCGGAGCTTATTGGCGCGGCAGCGAGAAGAACAAGATGTTGACCCGCATCTACGGCATCACTTTCCCGAAGAAATCGATGCTCGACGAATACCTGGCGATGTTGGAAGAAGCCAAAAAGCGCGACCATCGCAAACTGGGCAAGGAACTCGAACTGTTTGCCTTTTCGCAGCGGGTAGGGCAGGGATTGCCGCTGTGGCTGCCCAAAGGGACGGCCCTGCGCGACCGTCTGGAAGGGTTTTTAAGAAACGTACAGAAGAAATACGGTTACGCACAGGTGATCACCCCACATATCGGATCGAAAGAACTGTATGTTACCTCGGGCCACTATGCCAAATACGGAAAAGACTCGTTCCAACCGATTCTGACGCCGGACGAAGGCGAAGAGTACCTGCTCAAGCCGATGAATTGCCCCCACCACTGTGAAATCTATCGTATCAAGCCGCGTTCGTATAAAGACTTACCGCTACGTCTGGCCGAATTCGGCACGGTTTATCGTTATGAAATGAGCGGCGAATTGCACGGTCTGACTCGCGTGCGCGGATTTACGCAGGACGACGCCCACATTTTCTGCCGTCCCGACCAACTGTTGGGCGAGTTCCAGAAGGTAATCGACATCGTGCTTTACATTTTCAAGACGCTTGATTTCAAAGATTTCACCGCACAGGTATCGTTACGCGACCCGAACAACAAGGAGAAATACATCGGTTCGGACGAAAACTGGGAGAAGGCCGAATCGGCGATCATCCAGGCTGCGGCCGAGAAGGGCCTCAGCACGGTGGTCGAATACGGCGAGGCGGCGTTCTACGGGCCGAAGCTCGACTTTATGGTGCGCGATGCGTTGGGCCGCAAGTGGCAATTGGGCACGATCCAGGTCGACTACAACCTGCCCGAACGCTTCGACCTCTCCTACACGGGAGCCGATGACAAGCCCCACCGGCCGGTGATGATTCACCGTGCGCCGTTCGGGTCGATGGAGCGTTTTGTGGCCGTGCTGCTCGAACATACAGGCGGAAAATTCCCCCTGTGGCTCACCCCCGACCAAGTGGTCATACTGCCGATCAGCGAAAAATTCAACGATTATGCCGAAAAACTTTCAGAATTTCTAAATAATTGCGATATTCGCACCCAGGTTGACGACCGTAACGAGAAGATCGGCAGAAAGATACGCGACAACGAACTCAAACGTATCCCTTTCCTGCTGATTGTCGGTGAGAAGGAGGAGATCGAAGGCACCGTGTCGGTGCGCCTGCAGGGCGAAGGCGACAAAGGGTCGATGACCCGTGAGGCGTTTGCCGCTCTGGTGGGCGAACAGGTGGCCAAGGAGGTCCGGCAGATCTGATCCGGTCCCCCGTTCAGAAAGCAAGACCGGGGACCGTTGTCCGGAAAACAATCCGGGACGGTTGCCGTTTCGGAAAGAAATTTGGGAATATCGAAAATGTTTAACTAACCAAGGAGGATAAAACCATAGCAACAACATTCAACAGACCGAGACCGCCGCGGGGCAATTTCAGAAGACCGCCGGAAAAAGAGGTACTTCACGCCATTAATGAAAAGATTACGGCCAAACAAGTGCGTTTGGTGGGAGAGAACATCGAGGCCCCGTTGGTGGTTTCGACGGTCGAAGCATTGCGGATGGCCGAGGAGATGGGATTGGATCTGGTAGAAATCTCACCCAAAGCAGACCCGCCCGTCTGCCGGATCGTTGATTATCAAAAATTCCTCTATCAACAGAAGAAAAAAGCCAAGGAGATCAAGGCTAAAGCTGTCAAGATCGTTGTCAAGGAAATTCGTTTCGGCCCCAACACCGACGAC
>JAITVB010000036.1 GCA_031286025.1 Rikenellaceae bacterium | reverse complement strand
CGTTCGTTCTCGGATATTTCCACCCCTGCTTATCCAATTTTAGTAAATCCAACTCTTCATAGAAAACAGGGCGTGGAGAAATGCCAAGCGTATCCGAATCCACACGAGAACTCAGCTTTACGCCACCTGTATCCTTATCCCAAGCTATTCTGAACATCAAGCTACAAATTAAGTTCCGCAAAGGTAGTGATTATTCTGCAAGTTTATACCCGTAAAAACTTTTTCAAAGTGTTTTTATGACTATCGCCTCATTTTCGGCCCTTTAGTTGGTGGCGGAACGGTACGTTTGGACGGTACTGTTCTCGGCGGCGGGATGGTTCGGTTGACGGCTGGTGGTCGCCTGATCGCATCCGCCGACACCTGCCGCTCCTGATCCTGTTGCTCTTTCGGGGCGCGGGGATCGCTCCATGATTCTTTGTAATCGGTATCGCCGAGGTTCTCTTTCCAAAGGTATGGTCGCGCAGTTCCGCCGCTCCACCATTTGACGGTCGCGCGGGTTATGTGGCCCTTCTCAACAAGGATTTTGTCCCGCAAACACATCTCGTACTTGCCGTATTTCACGAAATCGTCGGGATTTTGGCGGGAGGAATACACTCTGTTCCTGTCGTCATTCATAAAAAGATACGCCGAGAAATATCCGCTCCCGTCTTTTTTCTCCAAGCCTTCGACAAAAATGCACTCGCCCGACTTGAGCATTCTCAATTGCTCGTCAGTCATTTGAGCTCCTGCAATGATGTGGGCTTTCTTGGCAGGACGAGGCGGTTCCGGTTGGATAGATGGCTGTTGCGTCTGCATCCTCGATAGCTCCGACGATGGATTGACTGCCTCCTGCGGCTGCCGAGGTATGGTTGATTGTCGTTGCTTCTGTGGCTCGGGCGGCTTTGACAACTGAATCACGCGCGATGGAGTCTGCTCCGGCTGTATCGCCGCTCGCCCAGTATCCGTTCCCTCAGACGGAATTTTCGGCTCCATAATGCGCGAGAGAGTGGCATTCATATTCTGTTGTAGCACTTTCGACAGGTTCGCGTGGCTGAATTTCCGGTCGATGTCGGAGCCTTTGAAGGTGATACCATTCTTCTCGAACGACACACCTTGTATATTCTCCGGCGATTCGACCGCGCCACGGCGATACTTGTATTGTACGCTGATTCCCGCTTGCTTGAGCCGTTTTTCAAGTTCAGAATAGGTGGCGCACTTCGTTATGTTGGCAGCGATCTCATCGTGGATTTGGTACTTGACCTTATCCGCACCCATCAGTTTCGGACGGTTCACCTTCTCTTTGCCAGTGCCGTAGGTCAGACCGTGGCAATCTTTCAGTTTCTTACAGGCGGCAACGTTGCGTCTGTAATCGTTATTGACAGAGATGAGTTTCAGGTCGTTGTCGATACGGTTGTAAACGATATGGAAATGGTCGTGGTCAGTGTTATGGTGCCGCACGACGATGTATTGGGTGTTGCCAATCCCCATTTCCGTCATATACTCGTGTGCCAGCGTCAGCATAAAATCGTTCGTTAATCGCGGCGAGTCATCAGGCGAAAAGGCAACGGCGATGTGTCCCACAGGCTGTTTAATCTCGGGTCTGCCGGAGCGTTGAATAGCGAAGTCGCGCGTGATGCTGGCGGCATCGTCCGCCAACACACCTTCGGCGGCGAGTACCTCCGCGCCTTCGTTCATCACATAGCGAACGCACCCGCCGAATGACTTCCCCTTCTTATTTTTAGCGATCATCGAGCAACGTTTTGAGTTGTATGAGCACGTCGTACACATCCAAACCCGCCTCCTGAAAACCATCCCTGTTGGCTCGGCGGGTGAGTTGGTTCAGGTTATTGGCCATCCCCGCGATTTTACGGCGTAGGTCTAATTCCTCTTTCGTGTAGCGAGATTTGATCCTGCCGTTAAGCGTCATCTGGCGAGCATATTGTGTCGGTTTCATACCTATGCTCGTAGCCTTTTCAGTGATAGTATCGAAGTCCGCATCGGTCAATTTTAGGTTAATTGACCGAGTAAGTTTCGTCGATTCCTCTTTCGCCGGACGGCCTCGGCCCGGCGATTCTTTCAGCGTAGCCTCCATAACTTTCAAGCGACTAACAGGAGTGAGAAAAGTTATGGGCAAGCCGCAGGGAATAGCGACTATCAGGAGCCGACCGCAGGCTTGTAACTCCGGCACGCCCGACTGCCGACCAACGGGAGCGGGAGGACTTGGCGAGCCAACTTCAAACGCCCTTGAAGTTGCTCGCGAAGCCGGAGCCCTCCGCAGGAGCAAGGTTTGTCCGAAGGGAATTCGAAAGTCGCGCCCGCGATTTTCGGGTTACCCGGACGATTACCTTGCTCCCTCTCTCTTCGAGAGGCGGCGGTGCGCTTGTCGCGCCGATGCCTCGACCGAAAGTGGAGCTTTCGAGGGCAAAGACAGTGCAAGCCGAGCGGAGAGCCAAGCTTGCGTAGGCTTTCCCGAGGCGTAGCCTGTCTAAAACAAGCGCAGCGCAGTTAAAGCGTTTGAAAGCGTAAGCAGAACAGCTTTGCCCGGGAGCGACGCTCCCGTGATGGGCGCGGCGGGTTGGACGGAGTGGTGGGCTGTCGGGCGCATAGTCGGCGGTCGAGACGATAGGGCACCCCAAAATGCCCGTGTCGAAGCTCGCCGCCTGTGCGTCCGGCGCGAGGTGCGGGAGGTCGGGGAACGCGCGCCCACAGGGTAGCGGCAAGCTACCCTTGCTGTCAAGGATGAGGTGGGTGGAAAGGCTGCCGAGATTCCGGTGTGGCCGGAGCCACCTTCACGGTTGCCGAGCGGCGGCAACGGCTTGGATCGTTACGTTGGTTGCCATAGTGATTTGAGTTTTAACGGCCTCGACATCGAGGCTCGGCGCAAAGATAATCAGCC
>JAITVB010000238.1 GCA_031286025.1 Rikenellaceae bacterium | reverse complement strand
CAGACCCGGATCGACATCGTTCTGGCCGAGGACGCCCTGCAGCTCGAAGACGTGGTGGTGATCGGTTACGGCACGGTGAAGCGCCGAGACCTGACAGGATCCGTGGCCTCGGTCACCGGACGGGACATGCAGGCGGTGCCCGTGACCAATGTCACCCAGGCGATGCAGGGACGCATGGCCGGGGTCAACATCACCACCTCCGACGGTTCGCCCGGCGCGAGCGTGAAAGTGCGCATCCGCGGCGGCGGGTCGATCACCCAGAGCAACGACCCGTTGTTCGTTGTCGACGGGGTGCCGACCACAGATATCAGCGATATCCCGGCCAACATGATCGAAAGCATCGACGTGCTCAAGGACGCTTCGGCCACCGCCATCTATGGCGCCCGCGGCGCGAACGGCGTGGTGATCCTCACCACCAAGGCCCCCCAGGCCGGAAAGATCAAGATCACTTACGACGGCTACGTCCAGTTCAAACAGATATCCCGATACCTCGATGTGATGAGCGCCAAGGAATTTGTGCGGATGAACTACGAGATCTTCGACGTCAACCCGTTGCACCAACTCGACGGTTTCATGAAGGCCTATGCCCTGCAGGAGTCGACTGCGGCCAATCCCAACGCTTTCAAAACGAGTCTCGACGCTTACGACAACGTGCCGTTCCTCGACTGGCAGCGCGAATTCTACGGCCAGAACAACACCTCGTGGTCGCACAATATCAATATGAGCGGCGGGAACGAACGGACGAGGTACAGCGTCAACTACAATAACTTCAAGAACGACGCCCTCCGCATCCAGGACTGGCGCAAGCGCAACACGGTGATCGCCCGCCTGAACCAGGTGATCACCCCGAAACTGAACGCCGACATCAACTTTCAGTATGTCAACAACCGGACGAACAATCCGGACGGGACGTCGCTGAGCGGCCTGATGACCCGTCCGCCGGTCGATCCGTTGGGCGATATCAGTCCGACGACCAACCCCAACTTCAATATGCACACCGAAAGCGTCGATCCGATCTACAACCCGATCGCGCTGATGAACAACCGCTTCAACCAGAGAAAGTCGTCGGCCTTCACCGGCCGCGTCGGCCTCAACTACGAGCCGATCGAGGGCCTTGTGCTGCGCGCCGAAGGCCAGATGGCAGGCAGGTGGGAAAAGGTATACGCCTGGTCGGGCCTGCTGATCAACCGCACGGACAAAGGCCCGTCGGCTTCTGTCGAACAGAACAATACGAACAGTTACCGATACGTGGGCACGGCCACCTATGAGGTTCAGGGCTTGGGCCGCGACCACCGCCTCAACCTGATGGGCGGCTACGAATTCAGCAGCAGCCGTGGCGAAAAATCGAAGATGTCGGCCAAGAATTTCCCGGCTTACTGGAATGCGGCGCAGACGTTCGCCATGTTCAGCCAGTACAGCAAGGACCAACCCATCTCCGATATCGGGATGAGCCACGGCCAGGATGCGCCCTCGAAGCGCGAATCCTACTTCGGCCGGGTCAACTATACCCTGAAAGACCGCTACCTGTTCACCGCGACGGTGCGCGCCGACGGTTCGGACGTCTTCAAGAAAGGCAACCAATGGGGCGTGTTCCCCGCCGGGGCGATCGCTTGGAGACTTTCCGAGGAACCGTTTATGAAAGGCGCCCGCCTGTGGCTCGACAACCTCAAGGTGCGCGTGAGTTACGGCCAGGCTGGCAACGACCGCATCGGGGACGACCGTTGGCGCCAGATGTGGAACACCGGCACCAACGGCTACCCGTTCAACAACGTCCGCCAGGACTACCTGAAGATCTCCTCCGGCGAACTGGCCAACCCCGATATCAAGTGGGAAACGACGATCACCCGCAACCTCGGCGTCGACTTCGGCCTGTGGAAAAACCGGTTCTACGGGACGGTCGAATACTATTGGAACACGACCAAGGACCTGCTGATCAACTCCGCCGTGCCGACCTATCTCGGTTACAGCAGCCAGTGGACCAACATCGGGCAGACCCGCAACCGCGGGATCGAACTGACCCTCGGCGGCGACATCATCCGCACGAAGGACTTCCTGCTGTCGGCCAACTTTAACATCGCTCACAACAAGAACAAAATCGAGAAACTGGCCGACAACATGAACGTGATGAGCGTGCAGTCGGGCCTCAATTCGCTGATGCTGCCCAAGGTCGACTATCTCTTCGAACTGGGCAAATCGATCGGACTGATCCGCGGTTACACCACCGAAGGTTTCTACACCACGGCCGACTTCAATTATGACGCCGCCAACAATGTATACACCCTCAAACCGGGCGTTTACAACTCGACCATGCTCTATCAGCTGCCCAGCGGCGTTTCGGGCGACACCAACCGGCCGTTCCCCGGCGCGCTGAAATTCAAGGCGATGAAGACCGAAGGCCGTTCCGACCCGGACAATATCAATGAAACCGACGACGTAACGGTGATCGGCAACACCATTCCGGATTTCACCGGAGGGTTCGGCCTCAGCGCGGCGTGGAAGGGATTGGACCTGTCGGCCAACTTCAACTACTCGTACGGCAACGATATCTTTAACTATCAAAAACTCTTCAGCGTGACGATGAGTCAGAACAGGACCCACGTCAACGTGCCCAAGTACATGGAGAACCGCTACCGGATCTACGACGACCAGGGCAAGCGCGTTTCCGACCCGGCCCTGCTCGACGCGATGAATAGGGACGCCCGGTACTGGTATCCCTACCAGAATGTGCCCATCCTCCACTCGTGGTGTATCGAAGACGGCTCGTTCCTGCGCCTGAACACCCTCACGATAGGGTATACCTTGCCGGAGAAGATCGTCAGGAAGGCCTCCCTCCAGAATCTGCGTTTCTACGCGACGGTCTACAACGTCCATACCTGGACCGGCTACTCGGGCCTCGACCCCGAGGTGGACTCCCGCGCGACGACTGACCACGCGAATAGAAACCTGACGCCGGGGGTCGACTCCGACGCCTATCCGCGTGCCCGAACGTTCACTTTCGGCCTCAACCTTACTTTCTAACCCCCAAACATTGAAACGATGAAAAATATCATATCAAGCCTCGCCCTGCTGTCGGTGCTCTTCGGGATGAGCGGCTGCCGGGACCTGACCGTCGAAAGGTTATCGCTGTTCGATGACGGCTATGTCTTCTCGTCCGAAGAAGAAACGTTCAAAGCCCTGCTCAATGTCTACTCGACGGCCAAGGCGGGACAGGCGCTAGCCGCCAAGGCCTACGAATGTCCGGGATCGGACATCGAGATCCGTCCCGAATTCGCCACCTGGGCCGAATTTATGCACTTCTACCCGAGCGGAACCTCCACTTTCCTCTCCTCGGAGTACAGAAACTGTTGGGAACAGTCTTTCAAGGCAATCAACGTGGCCAACCTGATCATCGAAGGGATGGAAACCGCCAACCCCTGGATCAAGGATACCGAGGAAGTCAGCTCCTATACTCAAATGTACGGCGAGGCCATCACCCTGCGTGCCACCTGTTACAGGATGCTTACGCTCATCTATGGCGATGTGCCGTTCCTGATCAAGCCCACCCGTGCCGGCGACGATTTTTACAAAAGTCCCACCTCGCGTTGGGAGATACAGGATTACCTGCTTGACGAACTCGAACGGGTCGAAAAGATTATGATGTGGGCCGACCAGATTCCGCAGCAAACCGAGCGCATCGGTCGCGGCTACACCCTGGGGTTGATCGCCCGCATCGCCCTGCAGCGCGGGGGCTATACGCTAATGCCCGAAGAGGGTAATCCCGCCGGATGGGGGACGATGAAACGCGACGAGGCCAACTGGAAATCATATTACAAGCGTGCACACACCGCCCTCAAAGTCCTGATCGAAGGCGAAGGCGCCGGCCACCACCGCTTGCTTACCGCCGACTCCCGCACCAATGTCAACAGCGGGAAAAACGGGATATTTAGCAATCCTTACCAACTGATTTTCCAAGACCAGATGGACTATAAGACGAACGCCGAATCACTTTGGGAACTGGCCATGGCCCGCGACAACGACGGCGACATCGGTTACACTTACGCCCGCGCACATCCCGGCGCCAGTTCGAACGACAATTCCAGCAAGCAATACGGCGGTATTCGTGCACAGCCGACCTATTACTACAACTTCGACCCGAAGGACTTGCGCCGCGACGTGACCGCGACCGTTTCCTACACCACGGGCGGTGTTGAAAAGCCCTACCAACCCGGCGCGCAGACCGACGGCGGGGTGGGGGGCATCTCGCTCAACAAGTGGGACAAGATCCGGATGGTCAATCCGACTTTCCGCGGAACGTCCAACACGGGGATCAATCAGGTCTATATGCGCCTGGCCGACATGATCCTGCTGATGGCCGAGTGCGAAACCGTGTTGGCCGGCGCCGGTGAAGGCGGATACTCTGCCGCCAAGGCCAAGGAACTGATCCGCCAGGTACGCTCGCGCGCCTTTGCCGCCGAAGACCAACAGGCCAAGGTGACCGATTACCTCGCCGAGTTCAACTCACCGACCGAGGTCTTCAAGGCCGTGGTCGATGAACGCGGTTGGGAACTCTTCGGCGAACGTGTGCGCAAATTCGACCTCGTGCGTTGGAATACGTTGGGCGACAGTATCCTCAGCGTCCGCAAGCAGTTGATGTCGATGACCGACCAGATCAGGGCCAAAGGCTATTGCGTCTTCCCGACCGGGTTGGAAATGGCCGATACGATCTATGTCAAGTCGATGTCTGCTGCCGACATGACAGCCGCCGGTTATACCACCGCCGTCGGCCTCACTTACGGCTGTCCCGTGGGCCAGGAGGACAATCCGCTCCTCCACCCCGGTTGGCGCGGCATCGGTGAAGCGCCCAACTGGGCACCCGTCAACTCCAACCTTGCGATGAAAGGGGTCTTCAAACACCTGACCGAGGCTGAAAAAACCGTCCTCCGCCAACAGGGCTATAAAGCCGAGGCTTGGGGAGCGACCTACTTTGGCAGCGGCGGGGCACAGTACAGCGCTCCGATCATCAACAATTTCAGCGGTTACACCGACGCCGACAAGGCGGCCGGTCGTCCCGCCCGCTACCTGATGCCCTACCCGGGCGACGTAGTCCTTGCCTCCAAAGGCAAACTGGTCAACCAATATGGATTAGCCAATCAGTAACGCCCAGGAACTGAGGTTGGTGAATGGTAATTTGTGGGTGCTTTGCGGGCCGATCGGCCCGCAAAGTTTTTTATGGCTTTGGGGAATTGTCTTTTGAAATTGCAGGAAAGTTTCGACGAACGCTTTTGGTGAAAAGTATCCGTGCTGTCGCGTCGTTACCTAAAAAGTCTGTCGCCCCAGGGATAGCTGCCGGGTTTGATGGTGAGGTGAAGTCCCGGGACAGCGGGGGCGAGGCGGACGACGCCGGGAATGATTTCTTCGGTTACTTCGAAGCGGTTCCAACCCAGGCGGTGCATCGTTTCGAAGACTGTTGCGCCGCCTTCGATGATGAGTTCGGCGGGTGGCTGCATGGCCATCAGTTCGGTGATGGCTTGAGCCATCGCTTGGCGCAGGCGCTCCGCAAAAACTTTTCCGCCTTCCGACGGGTGGCCGATGGCGATGATGATCGATCCGGCGTTGCGGTACGTCTCTTTTAGTTGATCGATCCATCCGCCGGCTTCGGCCCGGCCTTCGAACAGATCGCGGGGCATGGGGCAGACGGGGATGTCGTGTCGTTTGACATACGGAAATTGGGCGATCCCGTGGTTAGCCGTGCTGCCGCAGGCGACGATGACAGGGGCGCCTTGCAATCCGGCAAATTTCTCCGCAGGTTTTTCGCTATGACCCAACGAAGCGAGCCAGGCGGCGAAGAAGTCGGCTCCTCCGGCAGGCAATACGCCCGATTCGATCCGGCGGGCATATTGGTCGAGGTCGTCTTGCGAAGAGGCGTTTCCGACGAAAATGCCTTCCCCCTCGATCGGGGTGTCGGTGTCGGTCACCCGCCCCTGGCCGAGGATGTCGGCGACCGAGGCCGTGCGGGCCGGAAATTCAGGGTCGTTACGGAATTCGGTACGATCGAGCGGGATGTCGTTAATAAAATAAATCCCCTCCCGGGTTACCCGCCCCCGTGAAGGATTTGCGGGAAGGCAGAGTGCCCGCTGAAAGCCTGTTTCATCCATCAGCGCGCGAAGTTCGGCAGCCACATGGCCGCGCAATACCGAGTCGATTTTCTTGAAAAACTGCCGGAACCCCATGACAAAAAGTTCATGGGCGATACCGTGCGAAACACTGACCGCCTTATCACGTTCCATCGACCGGGTGTCGGTCGCCACGACCAACAAGTCACAAGCCGACAAGCAGGCCGGTTTTACGGCCTCGGTGGCCAACGTCACCCGCAGTCCGAAGCGCAGCCCTACGCCCGCCGATTCGGCGGCGCCGGTAATATCGTCGGCCAGAAGTGCAATCATGGTTGTCGTTTGCGGTTAGCGGCCATCCGTGCCGCGTAGTCGATCGAGAGCAGCAGCGCGTCGGGACTGGCAATGCCCCGACCGGCTACATCGAACGCCGTACCGTGGTCAACCGACACGCGGATGATCGGCAACCCAAGGGTGATGTTCACTCCCTCGACGCTCGACATCCGTCCCGTGGCAGGATTCCAATTGAAACCCACCACCTTGAACGGAATGTGTCCCTGGTCGTGATACATCGCCACGCAACCGTCATACTGGCCGCACTTAGCCTTGGCAAAAAGCGTGTCGGGCGGCACCGGGCCGTCAACATTGAATCCGCGGCCTTTCAGCTCTTCGATCGCAGGGACGATCTCTTTTTCTTCCTCCCAACCGAACAGGCCGCCGTCGGACGAGTGGGGGTTGAGGCCGGCGATGCCGATGCGCGGGTTCGCGATGCCAAATTGGCGGCAGGCGTCGTCCAACAATTCGGTGACGGCGATGATCCGCTCTTTTTTCACCAGGTCGCACGCTTGGCGCAGCGGCACGTGGGTCGATACGTGGATCACCCGCAGGAGGGCGTCGGCCAACAGCATCGCGTATTTTTTCGTACCTGTGAAATGGGCGTAGATTTCGGTGTGGCCGTCGTAGTGGTGGCCGGCCAGATTGATTGCTTCCTTGTTGATCGGGCCGGTGACGGTGGCGTCGACCTCGTTTTTCATCGCCAATTCGATCGCCGTACGCACGGCTTCGAAGGCGGCGTTACCCGCCTGGGCCGATACTTTTCCGGTTTCGAGTGTGGTGAGGTCGACGTTTTTCAAGTCGAAAACGTCGATCGCGCCGAATTCGAACCGGGCGTCGGATACGGCGCCGATCGGGCGTACCGTTGTCGGCAGGTCCAATAATTTCGTCGCGCGCTCGATTACCGTCGCGTCGCCGGTGATCAGAGGCCTGCATTTTTTGTAAACGTCTTTGTCAAAAAATGCCTTGACGGCGATCTCGGGTCCGATCCCGGCGGGATCGCCCTTGGTGATGGCTATGATGGGCAGTGTCATGTCGTTACAGGGATTATTCCATAAAACAAACGGCAAAGGGAAAGTGAGGGAAATGTTTCCGGCCCGTTTCCGCAAAACCGAGATTTTCGTACCATTTTTTCAGTTTGCCGTGCTCATCGATCAGAGCGACCAAAACACGCCCGGCGCCTTCAGCCCGGGCAAAATCGAGAGCATGAGCCACCGGTCGGTGGCCATAGCCCCGATGGCGAAGGGCTGGAAGCACGGCCAGTTTTTCAACATAGCAAAGTCCCGATTCCCGCGGTGAAGGTTGCACGGCGACGAATCCCTCCGGCTCCGCCACTGAACCCACCGAACAGCACAGCCCCTTTGTCCTGCAAGGCCCACAGATCGTCGACCTCGATGAACGAGGCGTGCGTAGGCGTGTTTTCGCGCGTCAGGCCAAATGTTTCGGCCACGGTCGTAAAGGCTTCGCGGATCACGGCCGTGGCGGCAACGACTTCTGCTGTCTGTAAAGGGCGGATTTCGTCCATCAATACAGTTGGTAATAGATACTCAATGCATCCTCGCGGGTTACCTCGCGCGGATTGTTTTTCAGCAGGCGTTGCACCTCCATTGCCGCATCTGCCATCTTTTCGGCCGCCGAACTCGGAATGCCCAACGCATCCAACGAACAAGGAATGCCGCAATCTTTCGCCAACCGGTCGATAAACTTGATCCCGGCCAGTGCCGTTTCTTCGAGGGTCGCTTGCGGTTCGATGCCGCAGGCTATGGCGATGTCGGCGTATTTCTGCGGATCGGATTCCAGGTTGAAGGCCATCACGGGCGGCAACAGGATAGCGTTGGCCAATCCGTGCGACACGTGGAACTCTCCTCCGAGCGGGTAGGAGAGGGCATGCACCGCCGCCGTGTTGACCGGGCCGAGGCAGAAACCGCCGTAAAGGCTTCCGAGCGCCAACGCTTCACGTGCTCCGAGGTCGGTACCGTTCTTGACCGCCCGCAGCAGGTTGGCCGCGATCAGCCGAATGCCCGCCAACGCATGGCAATCGATCACCGGATGGGCGAATTTGTTGGTGTAGGCCTCAATGCAATGCGAGAGGGCGTCCATTCCCGTTTCAGCCGTGAATTTAGCCGGCACGGTGAGCGTCAGCCGCGGATCGACATAGGCGGCGTCGGCGACCAAGTGGGGACTGACGATTCCTTTTTTGAGGTTGTCGGTTTCGTCGAGCAGGATCGAGTTCGGGGACACTTCGCTCCCCGTCCCGGCCGTAGTCGGCAGACAGGCGAACCATAGTCCGCGTGCGCGCAGATTACCCGTCCCGAAGCACGTTTCGACCGCTTGGTCGCTATTGGCCAGGGCTGCCACCAACTTGGCGGTGTCCAACACGCTGCCCCCGCCGATGCCCACGACGCTGTCCGCGCCGAAGCGGCGGGCGGTTTCGAGGATGCCTTTGAAGTCGGCGACGGCCGGTTCCTGGCGGATGCCGTCATGAATTTCGACCGTCACCCCGGCTTGTCGTAACTGTGCCGTCAACGGAGCGATCAACGGCAGGATGGGCGGTGCGGTCAATAAGAACAAATTCTTAAATCCCAACGTCCGAAAATCGTCGCAAAAGCGTTCGATGCAACCGCTGCCGAAGACGATTTTCGGAGGTTGGAGCAACGTGATCTCCCTCATCGTTATTTGGTTTGTTTAACTTCTTTCCGTTCTTTCAGGTAGCCGTAGACGGTCAGTTCGTCGGGCGCCAACCCGCTCTTGAAGAAGAAACTGGCGATCCAGGCCACGACAAACAGCACCACATGGCTGTAAACACCCAACATATATTTATGGTGGGTATAGTTGAAGCCAAGGTCGAGGATCAGTTTGTCATTGACCTTGGTCGAGGTCAACATGGCCCAGGCGGTAAAGAGTATCGCGGCGACGATTCCGATTGCCAATCCCTGCTTATTGGCCCGGCGGCTGAACAGTCCAAGCAGGAAGAGGCCTACGATTCCGGCCGAGAAGATGGCGTAGAGTTCGAACACCACGCCGAGCACTCCTTCGCCGCCCCAGTTGTTATAGAGCAGAGCGATGCCCACCGCTCCGGCTCCGGTCGCCAACACAATCCAACGGCCCAGGCGCAGGCGTTGCCTGTCTGTGCTCTTGGGCTTAAACCGGGCATAAAAGTCTTGCACGCCGATCGCCGAAAGGCAGTTCATGTCGGCCGCCAACGTCGAAATGGCCGCCGCAAGCAGAGCGGCGATAATAATCCCTACGATCCCCACAGGAAGCTCGCTCCCGATGAAGTAGGGGAAGATGGCGTCGGCCCTGATCCCTTCAGGCGGAACAGGCCCCCCCGCTTGGTGGTAGAAGACGTAAAGCCCCGTGCCGATCAACATGAACAAGGCCCAGATAGGTACGCTCAACCCCACGCCGATAAACGAAGCGCGCTTGGCGGCCTTGTCGGTCTTGGCCGTCAGGTAACGCTGCACGATGGTCTGGTCGGTGCCGTATTTCTGAATGGCATAAAAGATCCCGTTGAGCACCATCACGATGAAGGTCAGTTTCGTCAGATCCCATTCATAGGGCCCGAATCCGATCTTGTGGAACTCCTTCGCAGAAGCGAAGAAACTCGCCGGCCCGCCTTCCGGAGCAAAAATAAGGATAACGGCGCAGATCAGCCCGCCGCCGATCATCATCAGCCCCTGGAACACGTCCATCCAGATCACGGCTTCCATGCCGCCGAGGAAAGTGATAAACGTAATGGCCACCCCCAACACGAGGATGATCGTGAAGACGTCGATCCCCATAAAGGCCGAGGTGGCGAGGGCTACCAAGTAGAACACCGTCCCCATCTTCGAAAAATGAGTCAGCGCAAAGGCGATCGATCCGTACATCCGGGCGAAAAACCCGAAGCGGCGCTCGAAATATTCGTACGTACTGAGTTTGATCACACGGCGGAAGAGCGGCACGATGATCCCGATCATGGCCACCAGTACGATGGGCACCATCAGCCCCTGCACGAGCAGGATCCAGTTGCCGGCATAGGCCGCGCCGGGGTAGGCGATGAACGTCACGCTACTGATCAGCGTGGCAAAGATCGACAGGCCGATGGCCCAGGCCGGTATCCTGCCTCCGGCTTTGTAGTAGGTGTCGGTGGTCTTCTGACGGCGGGCGAAGTAGATGCCGATGCCGACCACCGCCACCACCGAGATGATGATGATCAGATAGTCAATCCAATGGATAATCGAATGTTCCATAATGGGTCGGTGTTGGTTAGGGTTTGGATTAGTTGTTCGGGGTTATCGGTTGATCTCTGCGGTGCGCCTGACGATTTCGGCCTCCTCGGCGGCGGTCAGGTGGGTCAGGGGCGAGAGCATGTCCGGCCCGCACAGTCCGACGGTTTGCATCATCACCTTGAGTGCGGCCAACGACTGGCCCAATGTGCGCCCTTCCTGGTAGATGCGGGCGATGGCGTCTGTCGCGGTTTGCAGGGCGATGGCTTCGTCCATTTTTCCGGCAGCGGCAGCGTTATAAAGGTCGGCAAACATTTCCGGAACGAAGTTACCCGTGCTTGGCACGATGCCGTCGCCGCCCGCCCCGACACATTCGGCGCTCTTGGCAGCCCAACCCAGGAAATAGGCGAATTTTTCATTGTTTTTCGAAATCCCGAGGCATTGGTACATCCGTTCTTCATCGCGTTCCGAGTCTTTGAGTCCCACGATGTTGGGGTGTGTGCTCAGGCGTTTGACAATTTCCACCGGAATCGACATGTGGGTGGTCGAGGTGATGTTATAGATCATCAGCGGTGCGGTGATGCTTTCGGCCAAGCGCACGTAGTAGGCGTACATCTGCCCGGGCGTGAGCGTATAGTAGCTCGGTAGGGTGGCCACGATCGCGTCGGCGCCCAGTTTGTGATAACGATTGGCGGCCTCGATGTGTTCTTCGGTGCAGCAACCGCTGAGGCCGACGTAGATTTTCACCCGTCCGGCGGCGCTTTTGGCGGCCTGTTCGACGAAAATGGCGGCCTGTTCTTTCGATACGGAGTTGCCCTCGCCCGTGGTGCCCATGACGAGGGGGGCTACGCCGCAGGTGCAGAAACGTTGCATGATGCGGTCTACCGCCGCGCAGTCGATCTTCCCGCCGGCATCCACCGGGGTTACCATCGGGACAACGACGCCTTTAAAGTCTTTATACATATGCCAAAGGTTAGATTCTTCGTAATTACAAAGAAAACAAAAAAAATCGAAATTTTTTCTGAACAGGACGATAAATCGGGCACAATTTCCTCGGCGGTGATGTGTCCGGTGCGAATCCTGTCATTTTGTCGGGCCTTTTGGCTGCCATCTGCCAAAAAAAACGCTGTTGTCACAAAAACAAGCAAAAAATTCCGTTTGCACAACCATTGTGAAATTCAATATCCCAAACAACGAACAAAATTCTAAAAATCAATAAAACTCGAAAATTATGGGAAAGATCATTGGTATCGACTTGGGTACGACCAACTCTTGCGTAGCCGTCATGGAAGGTAACGAACCGGTCGTGGTTCAGAACAGCGAGGGACACCGCACCACCCCCTCGATCGTGGCGTTTACCGACAACAGCGAACGCAAGGTGGGCGAACCGGCCAAACGCCAGGCCATCACCAATCCCAGGCGCACGATCTCGTCGATCAAGCGTTTCATGGGCGAAACCTACGGACAGGTGTCGAAAGAGATCGGCCGCGTGTCGTATGAAGTGGTCAAGGGCGACAACAACACCCCCCGCGTGGTGGTCGACGGCCGCCAGTATACCCCGCAGGAAATTTCGGCGATGGTGCTTCAGAAAATGACGAAAACCGCCGAGGACTTTCTGGGGCAGACCGTGGACGAGGCCGTGATCACCGTGCCGGCTTACTTCTCGGACTCGCAGCGCCAAGCCACCAAGGAAGCGGGCGAAATCGCCGGTCTCAAGGTGCGCCGCATCATCAACGAACCGACGGCCGCCGCACTGGCCTATGGGCTCGACAAGAAAGACAGGGACATGAAGATCGCCGTTTTCGACCTCGGGGGCGGTACGTTCGACATCTCGATCCTCGAACTGGGCGACGGCGTGTTTGAAGTAAAATCGACCAACGGCGACACCCACCTCGGGGGTGACGACTTCGACCACGTGGTGATCGACTGGTTGGCCGAAGAGTTCCGGAAACAGCACAACGTTGACCTCCGCAAGGATCCGATGGCGTTGCAGCGTTTGAAAGAAGCCGCCGAAAAGGCCAAGATCGAGCTTTCGAGTTCGATCACTACGGAGATCAACCTGCCGTATATCATGCCGATCGACGGCATTCCGCAGCACCTGGTGACCACACTCACCCGCGCCAGATTCGAACAGTTGGCCGACGCACTGATCCGTGCCACGGTCGAACCGTGTAAGAAAGCGCTGAAAGACGCCGGCCTGAGCGCCGGCCAGATCGACGAGGTGATCCTCGTGGGCGGTTCGACCCGTATCCCGGCGATCCAGAAAGTTGTGGAAGACTTTTTCGGGAAAACCCCGTCGAAAGGGGTGAACCCCGACGAAGTGGTCGCCGTGGGGGCTGCGATCCAGGGCGGTGTGCTGAGTGGCGACGTGAAGGACGTGCTGCTGCTCGACGTGACCCCTCTCTCGCTCGGTATCGAAACGATGGGCGGTGTGTTTACCCGCCTGATCGACGCCAACACCACGATACCGACGCGCAAGTCGGAGGTATTTTCGACCGCATCGGATAACCAACCGTCGGTAGAGATCCACATTCTGCAGGGTGAACGTCCGATGGCGCGCGACAACAAGACGATCGGCCGTTTCCATCTCGACGGTATTCCGTCGGCTCCGCGCGGCGTGCCCCAGATCGAAGTGACCTTCGACGTCGACGCTAACGGGATCATGAACGTGTCGGCCCGCGACAAGGGTACCGGCAAGGAGCAAAAGATCCGTATCGAAGCCTCGTCGGGTCTTACCGATCAGGAAATCCAACGGATGCGCGACGAAGCCAAGGCCAACGAGGCCCAGGACAAGGAAGAGCGCGAACGCGTGGACAAGGTCAACGCTGCCGACAGCATGATCTTCTCGACCGAGAAGCAGCTGAAAGAGTACGGCGATAAGATTCCGGCCGACAAGAAGGGGACGATCGAATCGGCGTTGAGTAATCTCAAGACGGCTCACCAGGCACAGAACCTGGCCGACATTGACCGTTACACTGCCGAGTTGAACGATGCCTGGCAGGCTGCTTCGCAGGACATGTATGCCCAAGGCGGTCAACAGGCCCAACCCGATCCTTCGGCCGGACAGGCCCAGAATAACGGTTCGGCCGGTGGCGACAACGTGACCGACGTTGATTTCGAAGAAGTGAAGTAAGAAGCGATTAGGGATAATCGGTAATAATCATAAAAGTGCTGTGAGTTAATTGCTTACAGTACTTTTTGTTTTTATTCGCTTGTTGTTGGTGTTTGTTTTCTATTGTTTTTTATCATAATATTTGCAGCATATTTGCGACACGACCTAAATAACGGCGATGTGCGACTTATTCATACTTATATATAAAAGACGATTTAATATATGGGATATAGCAAATTGAAGATTCCGAAAGCCTGCGAATACTGTCGCAAACCATTTGAGGCAAAAACCTAATTACACGTTTTTGTTCCATTATG
>JAITVB010000227.1 GCA_031286025.1 Rikenellaceae bacterium | reverse complement strand
CAGACCCGGATCGACATCGTTCTGGCCGAGGACGCCCTGCAGCTCGAAGACGTGGTGGTGATCGGTTACGGCACGGTGAAGCGCCGAGACCTGACAGGATCCGTGGCCTCGGTCACCGGCGAAGACATCGCCTCGGCACCGGTGGCCAACGCCGCACAAGCCCTTCAGGGACGTGTGGCCGGGGTGAACATCATCACCCAGGACGGACGTCCGGACGCTTCGATCAAGATCCGTGTGCGCGGCGGCGGATCGATCACCCAGAGCAACGACCCGCTCTTTATCGTGGACGGTTTCCCGACGACCGGCATCAGCGACATCCCCGCTTCGCAGATCGAAAGCATCGATATCCTCAAGGACGCCTCCTCGACCGCGATCTACGGGGCCCGGGGGGCCAACGGCGTGGTCATCGTGACCACCAAGTCGCCCCAGGCCAACGAACGGGTCAACATCTCCTATGACGGATATTTCCAGTACAAGACACTCGCTTCGGATTTCATCCCGATGATGGATGCTTACGACTATGTGCAATTCAACTGGGAATACAACACGCTCCTGAACAAGGCCGGCCCTTTCGAGCGCGCTTTCGGGCTCGGGAACTACATGAACTGGAGCGACCCGGCCAGCAACGCTGTGTCCAACAACCCGAACGGCCTCAATGCGTATAAAGACCAACCGTCGACCAACTGGCAGAAAGAGATCTTCCGCAGCACCTTTGCCCAGTCGCACAACATAACGGTCAGCGGGGGTACCCAAAAGACCAAATACAGCCTCTCATACAACTATGTGGACGACGACGCGATCAAGATCGACTCGTGGTACAAGCGCACCAACGTGTTGGCCAAACTGAGCCAGGAACTCGCCAAGGGACTGACCCTCGATGCGGACGCCCGCTTTTCGGACATGTCCGTCTACGGCGACGGTTCGTACATCAGCAACACCCAGGTGTTCAATCCGGCTACTCCGCTCGGTGATTTCAGTGCGGCCAACTCGGGTTTCATCGAAAGCGCCAAGGATGTCAATCCGGTCTACAATCCGGTGAACCGCATCCACGACCGTTACAACCTAAGGGAACGCAAATCCCTCCGCGCCACCGCCGCCCTGTCTTGGGAGATCATTCGGGGGCTGCGTCTGCGCACCGAATACGGAGTAAGCTTCGGATGGAGCGACACCTACAACTTTACCGGCCCGATCGCCAAGGAAAACCTCGCCGAAGGAGGGAACGCCGACATTTCCAACCAAAAGAGCAACGGTTTCCGCCTGACCAACACCTTGAACTACGATGTGCAGGATCTCGGCGACGATCATCGCCTCAGCTTATTGGTTGGCCAGGAACTCATCGGCTCCGACGATGAAAGTCAGCGCATCGCCGGGGAAAACTATCCGCAAGCCTTCAACTTCTCGAAAGCGTTCGCGATGATGAACCAGGCACAGCGCATCACCACGCCTTTCACCCACGGCTACGGCATTCCGGAACGCATGGCCTCATTCTTCGGACGGGTGAACTACACGCTGAAAGACCGTTATCTGTTCACCGCCACGCTGCGGGCCGACGGTTCGAGTAAGTTCGCCCCCGAGAACCGTTGGGGTTACTTCCCGGCCGGCGCTTTCGCCTGGCGGATCTCGGAAGAGTCCTTTATGAAAAACCAGAACCTGATCGACAACCTGAAACTCCGCCTGAGCTACGGGGAAGCCGGCAACGACCGCATCGGTTCCGGGCTGTGGAAGCAGGAATGGGCGGCCTACTCGGGCGGTTACAGTTTCATGGAGATCGCCCAGAACTATTACGCTCCGGCCTCCGGAACCACCCGGGCCAATCCGAACCTGAGGTGGGAAACCACCGTGACCCGCAACGCCGGGCTCGATTTCAGCCTGTGGAAAAACCGGCTCTACGGTACGATCGACGTTTACTGGAACACCACCCGCGACCTGCTCATCGTTCAGGACCTTCCGCCGATCAACGGATACACGACCCAGATGGCCAACATCGGGCAAACCAGCAACCGCGGGGTCGAAGTGACCCTGGGCGGCGACATCGTCCGCAAAAAAGACTGGCGGGTAAGCGCCAACTTCAACATCGGCTTCAACAAGAGCAAGATCGACAAACTGGACCGGGGGATGTCCAACAAGGACTACACCTCGAACTGGGCCAGTAACTCGACCCGTCCGCAGAACGACTACAGTTTCATCGTCGGCCAACAGGTGGGGATGATCCGCGGCTACATCACCGACGGGTTCTACGTGGTGGACGACTTCAACTGGACACAGGCAGCAAACGGTACTTGGACGGCCAGACTGAAAGACGGCATTCCCAACGCAGCGGGGGTTTACGGTCTGCAAACGGGGATCAGCAGTCCGGGACAACCCTATCCCGGCGCCCTGAAACTGAAAAAGCTCGGTTCGACGATCAACACCATATCCGAAACCGAGGACGCCTCGATCATCGGGAATACCAACCCGAAACACACCGGCGGGTTCAACGTCAACGCATCGTATAAGAATTTCGATCTGCTGTTGGGTTTCAACTGGTCCTACGGCAACGATATTTACAATGCCGCCAAACTCAACAACTCGACGATGATCCAACGAAGCAACATCAACAGCGGACGGGAATTCGCAGACCGGTATAAGCTCTATCAACCCTCGGCCGACGGAAAAAGTATGACCCGCGTCACCGATCCCGAGCAACTCCGCGCGATGAACGAAACCAACGGGGCCGCCAAAATCTGGTATCCCTACATGATCATGGGGCTCGTGCACACTTACGGGATCGAAGACGGCTCCTTTCTGCGTCTGAACAACGTTACCTTGGGCTACACCCTGCCGCAAACCCTCACCAAGAAGGCGGGCGTCACCAAACTGCGCGTTTACGCGACCGTTTACAACGCCTGGCTGTGGACCAACTATACGGGCTATGATCCGGAAGTGGACTCCGGAACGGGCCGCAACAACACCTACCCCACTCCGGGGATGGATTGGGGCACCTATCCGAGAACCCGTACCTACACTTTCGGAATAAACATCAATTTCTAATTTAAAGTCGTTAGCAGCCATGAAGCGAAAACTTATATATATTGCGTTGGTTCTGGGAGGCGTTTTTACCTCTTGCGATGATTTTCTGACCACGGAGTCGGAATCGCGGTTCGTGCCCGACGAACTCTTCGCCAATGAATCGTACATCCGAAACGCCATGATGGGGGCATATACCTCGTTCGGGAGCAGCGGTCTGAACAGCCCTGTTCCTTACGACTTGGGCATCCCCGGATCGGACATCGAGTACGGACCGGAACCCTATGCCGTCGGCGGACGTTACGAGATCAGCCAACTTTATCCCAACAACACGGTGACCATCAGCGGCGCCGGGCAGGGAAGTTGGAACAATCTCTACGCTTCGATCAACCGAATGAACGAGAGCCTCCGCACGTTGGAGAACTCCCCGCTTTACCAGGAGGCGGACAAGAGCAAAGCCTCGATGATGACCCATTACCACGGCGAACTGATCACGATGCGTGCCGTCCTCTATTATGAACTCACGCGCAACTGGGGCGATGTCCCCTTCTTCGTCGCTCCTCCCCTCTCGGAAAGCGAATATGTGGTGACTGACCGCAACATCATTCAGGAAACCCTGATAGAACAACTGATCGCCATCGAATCGTTGATGCTCGACCGCTCGAACGTTCCGGAGAACGTGGAACGCATCACCAAAGGGTTCGTCCAGGGTATGATCGCCCGCATCGCGTTGCTCCGGGGCGGCTACTCGCTCCGGCCGGCCGGCTATACCGGCGACGGAACCGTCATCCAGAACGACCCCAAGTGGGGAAAAATGCTCCGTCGCAACGACTGGACGGAATATTACAAGATCGCCCACACCTACCTGAAGAAGGTGTACGACAGCGGGCAATACGCCCTGATCACCGTCGACCCCCGTACCCCGGGGGATAGATTCAACAATCCTTTTCAGTATGTTTTCCAACAGCAGATGGACCTCGCGTTGAGCTCCGAGTCGATCTTCGAGATCAGCAACCGGCAGAACGGAGGGAATAGCGAATGGGGATTCGCATTCGGCCGCATCAGCAACACCGTCGGCTCCGGTTATCCAGCTCAAAGCTATGGCCAAGTGCGCTTTACCCCCGCTTTCTATTACGGTTCCTACGACCCGGCCGACCAACGGCGCGACGTGACCATCACCATGGTCGGCCAAAACGGCTTCGGCGGCGAAGTGCTTTATGAAATCGCAAACAAAGGTTCGGGACACGTGAAAGGCGGCCTCGGCCTGAACAAATGGGACGTTTCCCGCATGGCCAAGCCCATTACCGCCATGAGGCGCTCGGGAATCAACAACTGCTATATGCGCATGGGCGATATCCAACTCCTGTTGGCCGAATGCGAAGCGACGTTGGCCCAGGCCGGCGAAGGGGGATACTCTCTGGCAACGGCCATCGAATACATGCGCCCGATCCGCCAACGCGCCTTCCAGGCCAACGGTGCGGCCACGGTGCAAGCCAAGGTGACCGACTATCTCGCCGCGCTGACCACGGCGGATCAGGTGGTCGAAGCCGTCCGGAACGAACGCATGTGGGAACTCGCCGGCGAAGGATACCGGAAACACGATCTGATCCGTTGGGGGATCTATGCCGACAAGATCGTAGCGGCCCGTACCGAATGGAGCCGCCTGATCAAGGAAGTGCAGGCCAAAGGGTATGCCTCGTTCGAAAACGGGAACGAACTCCCCGACTACATATACTTCAAGTATGTGCAAAAGGAAGATTTGCCCGCGGGCTTTATCAAACTGACCGCCACCTGCACGGTGCCCGATGATGGATCCGAACTGCACGCCCTCAGTTTCCCGGGATGGCGCGGGAACTATGACGGATGGGGCGACGGAGCGAACAATCCGGTTCACGCCGCCGTCAAGGGGTTGTTCAAACGCCTCGACGCGACCCCCGAAGGGTACATCCGACACGTCTGGGCTTCGGGTTGGTATCCGACTTTTGACTGGGCCGACTTTTTTGCCGGATATTCGGACGCCGACTATGCAAGCAACAAACCGCCACGTTACCTGGTGCCGATCCCCTTGACTACCGTCAACAAAACCGAGATTCGCAACGAATACGATTTCCCGAGCGAATAAGAACCTGGGATTTTCAAGAAGGCGGCCTATCCTTGCGGATAAGGCCGCCTTCCTACTCTTTACTTATCGTCCTCGGCATCAGGGGCACCGCCGGATCCGCGGCCCATGCCATTAAAACGACATCTTCGAACAGAATTGACGGATACGGTTTGCGGAGAGATAAAAATATCCGCCAAAAACCGGATTTAACGAAATAGTTCTATCTTTGTGTAGGCCGAAGAAGACGCCTTGGCATACGCCCCCGTGTGCCGGGAAGCACTTTTGCAATGCAATGTCAAAAATTCCGAGTGCCGGGAGGCACAAAAACCGAACGAAAATGATAAAAATAGTCGCCGTCCACACCGCCATGGCCCTTGTCGAGCCCATCGGAAAACTTTTCCGGGAACATTTCCCCGGAGCAAAGATCAACCATATCGCTGACGACAGCCTGATCCAGGAAGTGATCGCCAACAACGCCGTCACGCCGGCCGTACGCCGCCGCCTGTTGAGTTACTACAACGCCGCGGCCGATTCGGGCGCCGACCTGGTGTTCAACACTTGTTCGTCGGTGGGCGGAGTGGCCGAGATCGGCAATATCGTCGCACCGATTCCCGTCTTTCGCATCGACAACGCGATGGCTGCCGAAGCCGTGCGTCGCAGCGGACGCATCGGTGTGATCGCCACGCTCAACACCACCCTCGATCCGACCGCCGCCCTGCTCGAAGCCAAGGCTGCCGAGGCGGGTGCAAAAATCGAGATCGTCCGCGGTCTGGCCGACGGTGCGTTCCAGGCCGGACAATCGGGCGATGCCGAAACCCACGACCGCCTGATCCGGGAAGCGGCCGAACGCATCGCGCCGCAGGTCGACCTGTTCGTGTTGGCCCAAGGGTCGATGGCCCGCATGGAGGAACGTCTGGCCGAGATTACCGGTAAACCTGTCCTGTCGAGCCCCCTGTCGGGCGTGCTCGAAGTGCGTGATTTCTTTGCGAAAGCCGGAAAAAAATAAGAACGAGAACGGTTCTGCGGGCCACAGGTCATTGGAATTTCAAACGGAAAGTCGCTATGGGAAAATGTAACCTCGGGATATTTTTCGTACTTCTCTCTCTGATCTTTACAGGTTCTGTGCAAGGGCAGTCTTTGGAATGGGCCCCATTCTATTGGCAGGGAGATACGATTTCAGGAAAATACATTGAAAAGGCATATCTGTATATTCCGGTGAAGATAGACAATCTGCCGATTAATTTTTCCATGCAGTTGGATTTGGGGACTGGGGATACACAGTTTTATGGGAAACCTATAAAACCGTACCTGGAAGAACTTCCGGCTTTAGCCGATAAATTGGGTTCTTTCGAACAGTATCAAAATGCCCTGTTCCGGAATATCAACCTGCACATAGGGCCGGTCGACCTAATTGCCGACGTCTGGCATCGGTATAATTTCGGAGAGGAAATCCCCCGGGATTCGTTGTATACGAAAACACCAAAGCATATCGGGACGATCGCTCCCGATCTGTTCCAGAACAAGGTCCTGGTGATCGATTACAAAGCGTGCAGGTTAGCCATATTGGACAATTTGCCGACCGAATATGCCGACCTGCCGGCCGTAGAATTTAAAATAACGAATGGACGCATAAGGTTTCCGTTCCGGATCGACGGTAAAGAATGCGAATTAATGTTCGATACTGGCTCAAGTCCTTTCTCACTGGCCACATCAAAAGAAAGGGCATTGGAGATATCGGATGGCATGATCGTCGATTCGCTGACTGGCCCGCTGTGGTGGGGGCGTGAGATCACCTTTTACGGGCTAAAAATAAACAAGCCTGTGGAACTCGGAGGACAAGTGTTCGAGAATGGGACGGTTTACTATGATAAAGAGGCACTGTGGGTAGAGGGAGTTTTTGAACCCCTCAATATTTGGGGGTTAGCCGGAAATGCCTATTTCTTCGACAATGTCGTAATCCTTGATTATAAAAACAGATTATTCCGGATAAAATAGCCCCCCCCCGACATAAAACTCAACCGATGAAGAAACGCAACATTGTCATTACTTTCCTGATCCTGATCGGGGTGATCACGTTCCTGGACCGGATCAACATCAGCGTGGCGGGCGCCACCATCATGGACGATCTGGGGCTCACCGCCCAACAATGGGGATGGGG
>JAITVB010000129.1 GCA_031286025.1 Rikenellaceae bacterium | reverse complement strand
CGTCGTCGGAATAAACACCGATTACGATCCGGTATTTAAACGTCACGTTTTCGCCGGGTTTCAGGTCGAGTTTTACCGGTTCGGCTTCTTTGTCGAACGCCTGCCCGCCCATGCTGTTGGTGGCGAAGAGGCCGTAACCGCGGGCGTGCGACCACGCCGGATAGTTCGGGTTGCCCTGGTTGTCGATGATCGCCACGGTGATGTTTTCTCCGCCTTTGGTAGCGTTCAGGGCTACCCATTCGCTACGTTTGGCCCACACGTCGCCACCTTGGACACCTTGTGCGTTGTGGTACACGCCGTTCACGCCGTCGCTGTTCATGATGGGCACGTCGGTTTCGATGCCGTTAGCGTCGAGGAACTTTTCGTGCTTGGTCGAGGGTTCTTCGAACGCACGGTCCATACGGATCGCCACCATCCCTTCCTTGTTCTGGGTAAAGGTGACATCGGTCTTGGCGGTCAGTTTCGAAATGCGGTCGAACCAACGGTTCTGGGCGTCGCCGCCAAAGATAAACGTGGTTTCCTCTTCCAACAGGATTTCGTTCTGGTTGTTCGTCCAGTTCGATTTCACGACCAGTTCGCCCTTGGCGTTGTCCATCTTCTCGATGCCGACGAATTTGACCGTCCCGTAACGATCCTTGCGTTCGGCGGGGATGGCAAACGAGTTGTTCCAGAAGTCGAGGCCGTTCACGTCACCGAAGTTGAACCAGTGGCCCACATGGTGAGGATGGTCCGTGCGTTCGAACGCGCGCGGTGTGAGCGGATAACCGCGGGTGATCTCGATTCCCGAAGCGGTGTAGATCGGGTTCAACACCTGTTTCTCCATGTTGTCGGGATAGATGTAATTGGTGAACAGTTTACCTCCTACATAAACCTCCACTTTCTTTTCGGCCGGAACACTTTTAAATTCCACGTTTTCCGATTTTTGTGCGCAAGCCACGGAAATCGTGAGCATCGTCGCAACGGCAAGTAATTTTTTCATCTTGTCTTATCGCTGTTTAAGGGGTTACACTTGTGCGGGCATCAGGTACGGCGCGCGGTATTCGCGGGTGAGCATACGGTTGGCATCTTCGTTGCCGATGAATTTTTCGGCTACCGGGTCGAAGGTTAACACGGCGTCCACGCGGTAGGCGATGTTGCCCAAGTGTGCGAGGGCCGAGGCGAGGTGGGCGGTTTCAACCGGCCCGTGCTGCATACTCTTGTCATTGGCACGGCAGGAATCGATAAAATTCTGAAAATGATCGCCGCCGGCTTTGCCCGACGGACCTTTTTCGCGTCTATCGCCCAGATAGGTGTCGTAGGTGTCGTAACCTTTGATCACCATATATCCCTTATCGCCATAGACAATATTCCCTACGCCGGCGCCGTCTTCAAGGTTGGTACACCAGTTGCGCACTTCGAACTGGATGATCTTCTTCTGCGACGGGTAGTGATAGATCGAGGTCTGAATTTCGGGAACCTCTTTGGCGTCGTCCCACAGGAATTTGCCACCCATTGAGGTGATCTTTTCCGGGAGGGTGTCTACACTGAGGCCCCACAGACAGAGGTCGGTTTCGTGAATTCCCTGGTTGCCCACATCGCCGTTGCCATAGTCCCAGTGCCAATGCCAGTTGTAGGGCACGAGGTCTTTCGAGAAAGGACGCATCGGGGCCGGGCCGCTCCACATGTCATAGTCGAGTCCTGCCGGAACGGCCGAAATTCCCAGATTACCCACGCTCGGGCGTCGGCGATATACCAAACCGCGGGCCATATAAACGTTACCGATCACCCCGTCGCGGAGCAGTTGCACGGCTTCGCGGATGGCTGTCGAGCTGCGGAGCTGCACCCCGTGCTGCACGATGCGGTTGTATTTGTAAGCGGCCTCGATGATCTTGCGGCCTTCGGCCACGTTATGGGTGGCGGGTTTTTCCACGTACACGTGTTTTCCGGCCTGGCAGGCCCACACGGTTTGCAGCGCGTGCCAATGGTTGGGTGTCGCTAAGGTAACGCAGTCGATATCCTGGTTTTCGAGTGCCTTGCGAAAATCCTGATACACCGCTACGTCACGGCTGTAGGTCTCTTTGAATTTGGCCTTTTGTTCGTTGGCCACGTTCAGGTCGACGTCGACCAAAGCCACCACCTGACAATTGGGGACTTTCGACAGACCTGCGATGTGGTTTTTCCCGCGGCCGTTGACGCCGGCCACGGCTATGCGCATCTGGTCGTTGGCGCCGACGATGTTCCCGTAGCTTTTGCTACTGATTCCTACGCCGACCATCAGTCCGGCCGAAGCGAGGCTTGCCTGTTTCAGGAAATCCCTGCGTGAAATTTTTTCCATGGTTATTCAGTTTGGGTTAGTCTTGAAAAACAAATCGCCTTAAAGTTAGGCTTTTTTTTGCCGGAATGCAATGTTTTCCACCGTTTTCTCATGGACTTCTCAAAAATTTTAATTTTAATTTAATTTTCGAGGAATTTTTTGAATAATTGCTTCTTTGGCCGCTTTCTTTTGCGGATGGCATAAGAAGGTCGCGACGCGAGGACGATTAAGGGAAAAGCAGGTTCGGAACGAATCTCTCCCGGTGCGGGGAGATGCCGGAAGAGCATTATAAAAAAGCGCGGTGTTCAAACACCGCGCTTTTAAAACTTATTTCAGTTTGACTGTCAGCGGGGCGAGTGCATCGCCATGAGCAGCCGGTTTTCCGTCGAGCAGGATGGTCAGACCTTTTCCTTTGCCATATTT
>JAITVB010000115.1 GCA_031286025.1 Rikenellaceae bacterium | reverse complement strand
CAGACCCACACCTCGCCCAACATCACGTTTTTCAACACAACCGGGGTTCCGTCGGTAATTGTCAACTGATAGGGGCCGCCGGCTTCGCCCGTGGCCACCTGCACTTTCCACGTACTGTCAGCCGCCGCGCGGGCGGTGTAGGTTTTGCCGTTCCACGACGGGGTCACCCTGACCGTAGAACCGGGGGCTGCCCATCCCCACACATTCACTGTCGTGTTGCGCTGCAACACCATGTCGTCTCCCACCAACGCGGGCAATTTTACTTTCGCCCCGGCCGTCAGGGCAAACAAAGACAAAGCCGAAAAAAAGACCGTTCGGATAAAGTGTCGCATGGTTCGAGGGATTAGGCATTAGGTTTTCCCAAAAGTAAAAATAAAACGCCGCTTTCTCCCTGTTTTTCGAAAAAAAATATTATATTTAAAAATTAATTGTGTTGAGATTCCGGAAAGCGGCCTGCGATTTTCGCGGGCTGACCATACGATAAAAAACAACGCTATGTTCGATACGCAGACCTATGTAGCAAGGCGTAACGCCCTGCGCGAAAAAGTGCAACACGGCCTCGTTGTGCTGCCCGGCAACAACGAGTCGCCGATGAACTATGCCGCCAACGGCTACCGCTTCCGCCAGGACAGCAACTTCCGATATTTTTTCGGGATCGACCGCGCCGGCTTCGTCGGGGTGATGGATGTCGAAGAAGGTACCGACTGCCTCTATGCCGATAACTGCGACATGGACGACATCATCTGGATGGGCCCCCAACCCACCGTCCAACAACTGGGAGAACAGGTGGGCGTGCGCCGCACCTTCGCCCTGTCCGAACTGCAGAAAACGATCCAACGGGCCATCCGCTACGGACGGAAAATCCACTTTCTCCCCCCTTACCGCGAGGAAAACCGACAGATGCTCTCTAACCTGATCGGGATCAAGTCGGGGAGCCTGGTCAATTATGTTTCCGAATTACTGATCCGGTCGGTGGTGGCCCTGCGCGAGATCAAGAGCGCGGCTGAGATCGACGAGATCGACAAGGCGTGCGACATCGGCTACCTGATGCACACCGAGGCGATGCGCCTCTGCCGCCCGGGCATATATGAACGCGAAGTGGCCGGGGCGATCGAAGGCGTTGCGACAATCTACGGCAACGGGGTCTCATTCCCTTCGATCGTGTCGCAGAACGGAGAAACGCTCCACAACCACTACCACGGCAACAAACTCGCCGCCGGCCGCCTGCTGCTGATCGACGCCGGGGTCGAGTCGGCGACGGGCTATTCGTCCGACTTTACCCGCACAATTCCCGTCGACGGACGATTTACGTCCGGGCAAAAAGCCGTTTACGAACTGGTGCTCGAAGTTAACAACCGATCGACGGCGATGATCAAAAAAGGGGTTACTTACCGGAGCGTACACCTCGCCTCTGCGAAAATATTGGCCGCCGGGCTAAAAGAACTCGGACTGATGAAGGGCGAGGTCGACGACATCGTGGCCAACGGGGCGCAGGCCCTGTTCATGCCCCACGGGTTGGGTCACCAGATGGGTCTCGACGTGCACGACATGGAAGACCTCGGCGAACGTTTCGTCGGCTATGACCAGGAGGTCGAACGCAGCACGCAGTTCGGCCTCGGATCGTTGCGCATGGGTAGGAAGTTGTGTGCGGGCCACGTGCTGACGGTCGAACCGGGCGTATATTTCATCCCCGAGTTGATCGCCAAATGGAAACGCGAAAAGATCAACGATTCGTTTATCAACTATCCGGCCGTCGAGAAATACATCGGCTTCGGCGGCATCCGCATCGAGGACGACGTGGTGGTGACCGCCGACGGGTGCCGCCGCTTAGGCAAGCAACGGGTACCGGTGACAGTGGCCGAGGTCGAAGCGGCAATGGGCAAATAGTCCTCGTGTTTCACGCCGAGAGCCCTGCGACAGTTGTCGCAGGGCTCTTTTCGCGGTTGTTTTCGGTTGTCCGGTCGGGTGGTGGCTATACCTTTTCAACGATCCTCGCTCCGACATCGATCGCCTCGTAGTTGGCCGGCAAGGTTTTATGCACCCGCTCGGGCAACGATTTTTCGACACCCTTGTGCACGCTTTCGAGCGCGACCACGGAACTGACTTTCAGAAACGCACCCAACACGATCATGTTGAACACGCGCGGATTGCCCATCCGGGCGGCCTCGGCTGTGGCGTCGACGCGGTAGACGGCGACGTCTTTCCGGGTAGGCGGATGAAGGATCCCGTGGGGATCATAAATGAGTACCCCGCCCGACTTGACCATCGGCTCGAACTTGTCGAGCGACTGTTGGTTGAGGATGATCGCCGTGTCGAACTCGTGGACGATCGGCGAACTGACGCGCTCATCGCTCACGATGACGGTCACGTTGGCCGTCCCGCCGCGCATTTCGGGGCCGTAGGCCGGCATCCAGGTTGCTTCCAATCCCTGCAACACGCCCGAGTAGGCAATGATCTTGCCCACCGAGAGCACCCCCTGTCCGCCGAATCCGGCTATGATAATCTCTTGTTTCATACGCGTTTACTTTTTCGGATATTTAAAATGCGGCGGCGTGTCGCTTTCCATGTTCAACACACATAACGACAATGCCTGTCCTCGCCCGTGCGCCTGGTCATACATCCTTAAGTTCCCCCAACGGGTAGAACGGAAACATATTTTCTTCCATCCACGTGTTGGCGCCTGTGGGCGAAAGTTTCCAACCCGAGTTACAGGTGGCGACGATCTCGATGAATGAGGTCCCTTTGCCTTCCATCGTCTTCTGAAACCCTTTGCGGATCGCCTTTTTCGTCCTGCGCACATTGGCGGGCGACTGCACACTCTGGCGAGTCACATAGGAAACGCCTTCGAGGTGCGCGATCATTTCCGATATCTTGAACGGATAGCCGTGAATGTCGACCCGGCGTCCCTCGGGCGAGGTAGCGGTCTTCATGCCGACCAGGGTCGTAGGGGCCATCTGGCCGCCGGTCATCCCGTAGATCGCGTTGTTAACGTAGAAAATCGTAATATTTTCACCGCGGTTGCAGGCATGGATGGTTTCGCCGGTGCCGATCGCGGCCAGATCGCCATCGCCCTGGTACGTAAAAATCATTTTATCGGGATTGAGCCGCTTTAATGCCGAGGCTATCGCCGGAGCACGCCCGTGGGCCGATTGCACCCAGTCGATGTCGATGTAATTGTAGGCAAATACCGA
>JAITVB010000102.1 GCA_031286025.1 Rikenellaceae bacterium | reverse complement strand
TGATGTTCCTTGACACGTCGAGCCTGATCGAAGACGACTTTTCGATGGTTTACGAAAATTCGACGCTTGAGGATGTGATCAAGAAACTGGCGAAAAGTCGCCGCAACCTCTTTCCGGTGATCGATTTCGACGGGGTGTTGTGCGGTGTGGTGACGCTCGACGATATCCGCCGCGATATGTTCGACACCGAGAAATACGATCAGCCGATTTCGGACTATATGACGATCCCCCCGGCACTGATCCAGGTCAACGAGCCGATGACCTCGGTACTTGAGAAGTTCGAAGCGAGCGGAGCCTGGAACCTCCCCGTCGTCGACGACGGGGAACGCTATCTCGGCTTTGTTTCCAAATCGAAGATCTTCTCGGCCTACCGCGATCAGTTGCTCGAAATCACCGATAAAGAATGATTTCCCTTGTGGGGGAGCCGTCCCGCTGCATCCGGCGGCAAATAAACGCCGCCGGATGCAGCGGGATAACCCGAAAAAGATTATTTTTGCACGATAAAGCGTTGCAATGCGATTCTCCCTCCAGCATACCGACCCCGGTTCGGCGGCCCGCGCGGGCGAGGTCATCACGGCCCACGGCGTGATCCGCACCCCTGTCTTTATGCCTGTCGGTACGGTCGGCAGCGTGAAAGGCGTTTTTCATAAAGACCTGGCGGACGAGGTGCACGCCCGGATCATCCTGGGCAATACATACCATCTTTATCTGCGCCCGGGTACGGAGATCCTTGAAAAGGCCGGTGGTCTGCACCGTTTTTCGGCGTGGGACCGTCCGATCTTGACCGACAGTGGAGGATTTCAGGTATTTTCGTTGGCAGAAAACAGGAAGATCACGGAGAACGGTTGCGAATTCCGGTCACACATCGACGGGTCGAAACACGTTTTTACACCCGAAGGCGTGATGGATATCCAACGCTCAATCGGAGCCGACCTGATGATGGCCTTCGACGAATGCCCCCCGGGGACGGCCGAACGCGATTATGCGGCCAAGTCGCTTGAGTTGACCAACCGTTGGTTGGAACGTTGTTTCAATCGGTTTGCGCAGACTCAAGGGCTTTACGGGTATGAACAGGCGTTGATTCCTATCGTGCAGGGCTGTACTTATCCCGACCTGCGGGTGCGCTCGGCCGAATTTGTAAAACAGTTTAACGCGGACGGTTACGCCATCGGTGGTTTGGCGGTGGGCGAACCGGCCCCGGTGATGTACGAAATGATCGAGGTGGTCAACGCCGTGTTGCCGCAAGACCGGCCGCGCTACCTGATGGGGGTCGGCACGCCCGAAAACCTGTTGGAAGCGATCGCCCGAGGGGTCGATATGTTCGACTGCGTGATGCCCACGCGCAACGGCCGCAACGGGATGCTCTTCACGTCGCAGGGCATCGTCAATATCCGCAACAAAAAGTGGCAGGACGATTTTTCGCTCATCGACCCGGAAGGCACGTGTTTTGTCGACCGCACCTACACCAAGGCCTACCTGCGCCACCTGACCATCGCCGGCGAAATGTTGGCCGCCCAGATCGCCAGCCTGCACAACCTGGCGTTTTACGCGGGGCTGATGGAGCAGGCCCGCGAACAGATCGTTGCGGGAACCTTCGCCCAATGGAAGCCCGAAAAAATACAAAGGATATCGAAAAGACTTTAATCGAATGAAGATAAAAAATCCAGGTATACGGATACTGGACCGCTACATCATCAGGAAGTTTCTCGGAACTTACTTCTTTGCCATTGCGTTGATCATCGTCATCGTGGTGGTCTTCGACGCGGCCGAGCGTATGGATGACTTCCTTGAGCGTCATGCCCCGTTCTCGGAGATCGTGGTGACTTATTACCTCAACTTCATCCCTTACTTCATCAACCAGTTCAGCGGGTTGTTCACATTCATCGCGGTGATCTTCTTCACATCGAAGATGGCCTACCAGAGCGAGATCATCGCCATTCTGTCGAGCGGGGTGAACTTCAGGCGGATGCTGTGGCCCTATTTCCTGTCGGCGGCTGTGATCACGATCATAAGCCTGACACTCAATCTGTTCGTGATTCCTGTGGCCAATGCCCACCGGTTGGAGTTCGAGGCGCGTTACTTCAAGAAAAACCTCGTCACCCAATATGACCGGCACATCTATCGTCAGGTCTACCCAGGCACGTTCGTCTACATCCGCGATTACAATGGCGAGAGTCGGAGCGCGTCGTTCATGGCTCTGGAAACCTATCAGGACGGGGCGATGGTATCGTCGCTCGAAGCGGCCGGGATCTCGTTCGATCCCGAAACCACGAGTTGGAGCGCCCCGCAATACATCACCCGCACGTTTGAAGGCGAAACGGAAATTTTCGAAAAACACGAAAAACTCGACACGGTGGTCAATATCACGTCCGAGGAGTTGGATAAGGTCGAGAACCTGATCAAGACGATGAGTACCCCCGAGCTCAACCGCTTTATCCGTCAGCAGAAAAGCAAAGGCTCGGACATGGTGGCCGTGTTCGAGGTCGAACGCTACAACCGGGTGGCTTATCCGGTGGCGACGTTCGTGCTGACGCTCATCGGGGTGTCGCTCTCCTCGCGCAAGGTGCGGGGAGGCGCCGGGTTGCATATCGGGATCGGGATCACGCTTTGCTTCTCGTATATCCTGTTCATGAAATTTGCCGAAGAGTTTGCCAAGGGGGGTATCTTGCCGGCGGTGATCTCGATCTGGATCCCGAACATGATTTATGCCTTTATTGCCCTCTACCTTTACCGGAAAGCGCCGAAATAAGCCGGAAGACCAATATCGACACCACATTTTTTAATTATCTTTGTATAAAGCAAAGTCAAAAAACGGGTACCGGCGCCCTTTGTCCAAATGAGACTAAAAACCAATTAAAACCAAGATAAACATGGCTAATGTAACGAAACGCGCGGCAGACAACATTCGCATTCTGGCCGCCGCGATGGTGGAAAAAGCTAAATCAGGCCACCCCGGAGGCGCCATGGGCGGCGCCGATTTCATCAACGTCCTCTATTCCGAATACCTCAAATATGATCCCGATAACGCGGCTTATCCCTTTCGCGACCGCTTCTTCCTCGACCCGGGCCACATGTCGCCGATGCTCTACTCGGTGTTGGCGATGGCGGGCCATTTTTCGATGGACGATCTGCAACAGTTCCGTCAGTGGGGCGGCATCACCCCCGGCCACCCGGAAGTGGACGTGATGCGCGGCATTGAAAACACCTCGGGGCCGCTTGGCCAAGGCCATGTGATGGCCGTCGGGGCGGCTGTCGCCGAACGTTTTCTGGTGGCTCGCTTCGGCGAATGGATGTCGCACAAAACGTTTGCCTTCATTTCCGACGGCGGTGTGCAGGAAGAGATCTCGCAGGGCGGCGGGCGCATTGCCGGCCACCTTGGGTTGCACAACCTGATCATGTTCTATGACTCGAACAATATCCAACTCTCGACCAAGGTTTCGGAAGTGACCTCGGAAGATGTAGCGGCCAAATACACAGCTTGGGGTTGGTGCGTGTTGCCGATCGACGGCAACGACCCCGAGCAGATCCGCAAAGCCCTGAACGAAGCCCTCACCCAAAAGGAACGCCCGACGCTGATCATCGGCCGCACCGTAATGGGCAAAGGCGCCGTCGATGGAGAAGGCGCCAGTTTCGAGGGCCGCACCGCCACCCACGGGATGCCGTTGGGCGAAGCGGGGGCTTCCTTCGACGGCACGATCAAGAACCTGGGCGGCGATTGCACCGCCCCGTTCCGGATTTTTAGCGACGTAAAAGAACTTTATGACAAGCGGCGCGAAGAACTCAAAAAATGGCGGGCCGAACGCGCTGCCGCCGAAACCGAATGGCGCAAAGACCATCCGGAACGCGCAGCCAAACTCGACCTCTTCCTCTCGGGTGGCCTGCCTGCGCTCGATTTCAGCCAGGTGAAGCAGGGCGACACTGCGGCGACTCGCGCTGCATCGGCCGCCGTACTTGGTTTTCTCGCTGAAAAGGTTGAAAATATGATCGTTTCGTCGGCCGACCTCTCGAATTCGGACAAAACCGACGGTTTCCTGAAGAAGACCAAAGCGCTTACCAAGGGCGATTTCTCGGGGGCTTTCCTGCAAGCGGGCGTTTGCGAATTGACGATGGCCTGTCTCATGAACGGGATGGCGCTCCACGGCGGGGTGATCCCGGCCTGCGGCACCTTCTTCGTCTTCTCGGACTATATGAAACCTGCGCTGCGTTTGGCCGCGCTGATGCGGTTGCCCGTCAAATACATTTGGACACACGACTCGTTCCGTGTCGGTGAAGACGGTCCCACCCACCAACCGGTGGAACATGAGGCCCAACTGCGCTTGATGGAACAACTCCGCAACCACCGCGGTCAACGTTCGACACTGGTGCTTCGTCCCGGCGACGCCAACGAAACCACCGAAGCGTGGCGACTGGCCCTCGAATGCAAGGATCGTCCGGTGGCCCTCGTGCTTTCGCGCCAGAACATCAACAAGTTGCCGGTCAGCGATTACAGCGGCGTGAGCCGGGGGGCCTATGTGGTCGAGGATTGCGCCGGAGTGCCCGACGTGGTGCTTGTCGCCGGCGGATCGGAAGTCGCCACGTTGGTCGACGGCGCGGCCCTGCTCAAGGCCGACGGTGTGAAAGTACGCATCGTGTCGGTGCCGAGCGAAGGTCTCTTCCGCGACCAATCGGTCGAATACCAAGCCGAGGTGTTGCCCGACGGCCCGAAACGCTTCGGCCTCACTTCGGGTCTTCCCGTGACGTTGGCCGGTTTGGTCGGCCCCGGCGGCGAAGTTTTCGGTCTCGACCATTTCGGCTATTCGGCCCCGGCCAAAGTCCTCGACGAGAA
>JAITVB010000047.1 GCA_031286025.1 Rikenellaceae bacterium | reverse complement strand
GGAGATGGCAGGAGTCTCAAGTACGTTTTAATCGGCTCATAATGGGCTCGCGATCGGCTCACAATAGGCTCACCTAAAGAGTCGCGATTTTTTGAAATATTTCCCTTTGCAAAATGCAGTCACCGCGATTTGCGGACAAAATGCGGACAAAAATTCCACATCGACAGAAAATAAAAATCACAAAGATTTGATTGTCAAATCTTTGTGATTTTTCAATGGTACCCGGAGCCGGGATCGAACCGGCACGGCCTTACGGCCATTGGTGTTTGAGACCAACGCGTCTACCAATTCCGCCATCCGGGCGTTTTGCTCACGGCAACTGCCGCCAACCGTAGACTTTCAAGCGACAAACTTACACTATTTTACACAATTCTCCAAACTCCGGCCCGATTTTCTCCTGTTTGCCTGTTAGAAAGCCCTGGCTATCTCAGCTTTAGAAACCCGATAAGATCTTCCGCATTCATCGATTCCAACCCCAATACCAGGGCGGCTTCGTCACCCGCCCGGCCGTGAAACCATACGCCGGCCAACGCTGCCTGTAGCGGACTGGGGCCATGCGCCAACAAGCCGGTGATCAGTCCCGTCAGCACATCGCCGCTACCTCCTTTGGCCATGCCGGGGTTGCCGGTCGGGTTGAACCAGACGACTCCTGTTGGGGCAAATATTTCGGTGTAAGCGCCTTTGACCACGACGATGCACTGAGTTTCGGCGGCAAAGGCCCGCACCCGATCGAATTTTTCACGTTCCCCGTCCCATGTGCCGATCAGTCGCCGCAATTCGCCGGGATGGGGGGTAAGGATCGAGCCCGGGGGTAATAGATCGCGCAGTTCCGGTTGGGTGGCCACGAGATTGAGCGCGTCGGCGTCGATCACCATCGGTGATCGGTAGGCCCGTAACAGGGCCTTGAATGCTCCGGCGGTGATCGGATCTTGTCCCAATCCGGGGCCGATGCCGACGGCCGCGTAATTTTCGAGTCCGGCGGGCAAGGCAGAAAAGCAGTTCCCACCATCGCAACTGACCAGTGCCGAGGGGGCGGCCGCATGAATTGCAGCGCGTTCGTTGACCGGTACATGGACGGTCACCAACCCGCATCCCGATCGCAGGGCTGCCCGGGTCGACAACACGGCCGCCCCGGCCATTCCCAGGCTTCCACAGATGAGCAGTGCATGGCCGAATGAGCCTTTGTGTCCGAATTTAGGACGTGCGAGAACAGGCAGATCTTCCGCTGTCACATAAAAGTAGTCGCCTGTCGCCTCATCCAAAAACGCCCGGTCAAGGCCGAGGGGAATGATGACCACTTCGCCCGCTCGTTCGCCCGCCTCGGGTAACAGCAACGAAACTTTGGGAAATTCGAGGGTAAGGGTCAACGTAGCCTGTACGGCTTGTGCCCCGGCGTTGTCAAATTCGGTGGTGAGGCCTGACGGAATATCGAGCGCCACTACCTCGCTCCCGCTTGCGTTGATCCACCCGATGGCCGCCGGGAACGGTTCGCGTAGTGGCCTGACGAATCCGGTGCCGAGCAGGGCGTCGACGATCACAGTCGAGACCGAGATTTCCGGTGGATTTTCGGCCGAAAAAGCCGTCACCTCGATTGTATCGGGCAGCCGCTCGAAGTTTTTCCGAAAATCGTCGCTACCCGTTTCGGGCGGAAAAAGCGTATAAACCCGGCAACGGTATTTGCGTTGGGCGAGGATGCGAGCCACCGCCAGTCCGTCGCCACCGTTGTTCCCTTTGCCTACCAGGAAAAGGAATTCATGTTCGACACCGTGGCATCCGGTCAGGTAGTCGGCCATTCGCACCGAGGCGCGTTCCATCAGGTCGATCGAGGCGATGGGTTCGCGCTCGATCGTTGCCCGGTCGGCTTGCCGAATCTGGGGGCCGGTGAGGATTTTCATGGTCGGATATGGATGGTTTCCGAGTAGAAGATCAATTTTCCTCTTGCTTTTCATCTTTATGCGGTTGCCTCAGTTGCAGCACCGCATTTACGGTCAACAACGTCCCGAGGATGAGTGAGGCAATGAAAGCCGACAGTTTGGTCTCGTTCAAAAGAAAGAACAAGACAGTCAATATGATGTAACAAACATTGATCACCAGATAAACGATCCGGAAAATTTTCCGTTTTTTCATCAAATCACGCTTTTAGCTCCGAATCTGCCCGTCGCCTTCGATGATGTATTTGTAGCCGGTCAACTCTTCGAGGGCCATCGGGCCGCGGGCGTGGAGTTTCTGCGTGCTGATACCGATCTCGGCGCCCAACCCGAACTGCGCGCCATCCGTAAAAGCGGTCGACGCGTTGGCATAGACGCAAGCCGCGTCGATCTGTCGCAGGTATCGGTCGATCGCCGCGCGGTCCGTGGCGACGATCGTTTCGCTGTGCTTCGACGAGTGGCGGGTTACGTGGACAATCGCATCGTCGATGCCGCCCACGGTTTTGACCGACATTTTATAATCCAGAAATTCCGTTCCGAAACTGTCGCTCGTGGCGTGTTGCAGCAGTGCGGCGGGGTAGTGCCCGTCGAGCACGGCATAAGCCTCCGTGTCGGCATAAACGATGACGTTGCTCGCCGCCAATTTCTCGCACAGCGCGGGTAGGTCGGCCAATCGCGCCCGGTCGACGACCAGGCCGTCGAGGGCGTTACACACGCTTACCCGCCGTGTTTTGGCGTTGTTAATGATCGCCGCCGCTTTGGCCGCATCGCCGCTCGTGTGGAAATAGACGTGGACGATACCCGCCCCGGTTTCGATCACCGGCACCCGCGCATTGTCCCTTACAAAATTAATAAGCCCTTGGCTGCCGCGCGGAATAATGAGGTCGACGTAGCCCACCGCTCCCAACAGCGCCGCCGTCGCGGCCCGGTCGTTGGGCAGCAGTGTGGCGATCTCCGGGGCAAGGCCGAATCGTTTCAGTATTCCATGGATGATGCCGACAATGACTTCGTTCGAATCGGCGGCATCCGAGCCGCCCTTGAGGATACAGGCGTTGCCCGATTTCAGGCAGATCGAAAAGACGTCGAACGTCACGTTGGGTCGCGCCTCATAAATGATCCCGATCACTCCGAACGGCACGCTCACTTTAGTGATCGCCAGTCCGTTGGGTCGCGTTTTCCTGTCCAGTACCCGCCCCACGGGCGAGGGGAGGGCCGCCACCGCCCGCAGATCGGCCGCGATGTCGCGGATGCGCTCGGGATTGAGTACCAACCGGTCGAATGTCGGATCTTGCATCGACATCCGCGCCTGGTCTTTTTCGTTGGCCGCCACGATGGCGGCGGTCTGCGCCTCGCTTTCATCGGCTAACGCCAACAACACTTTATCGATCGTTTCGTTGTCGGCCATTGCCAACGCCCGGCCGGCTTCAACCGACTTTTCGAGAATTTCCGTCAGGTTCATCTTACTGAAAATCAAGGTACATATAATCGCAATGGATCACGGGCCGTCCACCTTTGGCGCCGATCAGCGTCCGCACTTTCTCACTGTCGGCGGCGATGCGCCCCACACCGACCTGCCGGCCGTCACAGAGGATCTTTACAATATCATCCTTTTCGAAATCGCCCTTCACGTCGATGATCCCCACCGGCAACAAACTTGTCGCCCGGCTCTTCTGAAGGGCTTCGAACGCCCCGGCGTTGATCGCGACCTCGCCCTTCGAAAAATCGTCAGAGTGGGCGATCCACTTCCTCACGCCTGAAATGGGGTGGGGCGACGGGATAAAACGGGTGCAAACCATATCGCCGTCTCTTCGCAACAAGTCGATCAGGATGTTCTCGCGCTTGCCGTTGGCGATGATCACCGCAATGCCTTCGTCGGCCACTTTGCGGGCGGTGTTGAATTTGGTGGTCATCCCCCCGCGGCCGAACGACGATCTTCGTGTTTGAATAAACTGCGAGATATCCGGTTGCTTTTCGGGTTCGATCTCGCGAATCACTTTCGACGCAGGGAGCGACGGGTCGCCGTCGTAAATGCCGTCGATGTTCGACAGCAGCACGAGCGCCTCCATTCCCATCATCGTGGCGATCAACCCCGAAAGTTCGTCGTTGTCGGTAAACATCAGTTCGGTGACCGAGATCGTGTCGTTTTCGTTCACCACCGGGATCACGCCGTTGTCCAACATCGTGCGTATGCAGTTGCGTTGGTTGAGGTATTGGTCGCGGGTCGAAAAATTTTCCTTTGTCGTCAGCACCTGGCCGCACGCCATGCCGTGATCCCGAAAAAGCTCGAAATAGCGGTTGATCAGCTTCGCCTGCCCTACAGCCGAATAGAGTTGCCGCGCCGACACGGCGTCAAGTTTTTTTGAAACTTTCAGTTCATTCCGTCCCGAGGCTACCGCGCCGGAGGATACTAAAATCACCTCGACCCCCGCCTTGTAAAGTGCGGCCACCTGATCCACGAGGGCCGACATGCGCGTGACGTCCAACGTGCCGTCGGGCCGTGTGAGGACGTTGCTGCCGATCTTGACCGTGATGCGTTTGTATCGAAAACTCATAGCGACAACCATTTGTAACGAAGCAAAAATAATGGTTTTTTTGCAGGTTCCGTCCGCTTGTCCGAAAATAGTTGTTTCGCCGGCCATCCGTGTGAAATTCTACAAAAAATGGCTTTTAAAATCGGGAAGAAAAACTTACCTTTGCAAAATTAAACATCTTGATATATTTGCAATATGAAGCAACCCATCGAACGTGATACGGTGGTCATTCGTTTTTCCGGCGACTCGGGCGACGGGATGCAAATGACCGGCACACTTTTTACGGATACCTCGGCGATGATCGGCAACGGGGTATCGACTTTTCCCGATTATCCGGCCGAGATTCGCGCCCCGCAGGGGACGATCGCCGGCGTGTCGGGCTTCCAGGTCCGTTTCGGCGACCGCAAGATCAACACCCCGGGCGATTATTGCGACACGCTCGTGGCGATGAACCCCGCCGCCCTGAAGGCCAACGCCAAGTGGCTGAAAAAAGGCGCGACGGTCGTTTGCGACGTCGACACGTTTAACGACCGCGGCCTCGACCGCGCCGGGTTCAAGACCGCCGACCCCTTTGCCGAACTGGATATCGCCGACTACAACATCATCGCCGCCCCGATCACCTCAATGACCAAGGAGACGCTGAAAGAGATGCCGCTCGACAACAAGAACGTGGTCAAATGTAAGAATATGTTTGCGTTGGGCATCTGCTACTACCTCTCCGATATGCCCCTCGACCATACGATCGATTACTGCCGCAAGAAATTCAACAAAACCCCCGACCAGGCCGAAGCCAATATTATGGCGCTCAGGGCCGGGTTCAACTATACGTCGAACACCCACGCCACGGCCAACACCTATCACGTGGCCCCGGCCAAATTGCCTCCGGGTCGCTACCGCACCATCGGCGGCAACGAAGCCACCGCCTGGGGATTTATCGCCGCCGCCGAGAAAGCGGGGCGCCCGCTCTTCTGCGGTTCGTACCCGATCACTCCGGCTACCGGAATCCTGGAGGAATTGGCCAAGCGCAAAGACCTGGGCGTAAAAACATTGCAGGCGGAAGACGAGATCGCCGGCATCTGTACGGCCATCGGCGCCGCTTATACCGGCAGTTTTGCCGTGACGACGACTTCCGGTCCGGGCCTTGCGTTAAAATCCGAGGCGATCGGGTTGGCCGTGATGGCCGAGTTGCCGTTGGTGATCGTCGATGTGCAGCGCGGCGGCCCCTCGACCGGCCTGCCGACCAAGACCGAACAGAGCGACCTGATGCAGGCCCTGTGGGGACGCAACGGCGAGTGCCCCGTGGTGGTGATCGCCGCCGGCACCCCTTCGGACTGCTTCGACTACGCTTTCACCGCCGGCAAGATCGCGATGGAACACATGACCCCGGTCGTCCTGCTCACCGACGGCTTCATCGCCAATGGCAGCGAAGCGTGGAAGATCCCTGCGATGAAGGATTATCCGCCGATCCATCCGCCGATCCTCTCGTCGGCCCCCGAAGGCGGCTACCTGCCTTATAAACGCGACGAAGAACGCCTGGCCCGTACCTGGGCCCTGCCCGGTACCCCCGGTCTCGAACACCGCATCGGCGGCCTCGAAAAAGATTTTTTGAAAGGGTCGGCATCGCACGATCCTGCCAATCACCAGAAGATGGTCGACATCCGTGCCGCCAAAGTGAAACGTGTCGAGGAGTTCATACCCGAACAAACGGTGATCGGAGCGTCCGAAGGCGACCTGTTGGTCGTAGGTTGGGGCGGCACCCGCGGCCACCTGCTTTCGGCCGTCGAAGCGTTGCAGGCCGAAGGGAAAAGCGTTTCCCTGAGCCATTTCAACTACATCAATCCGTTGCCGAAAAATACGGCCCGGATCTTCGGAAAATTCAAAAAGATCGTGGTGTGCGAGCTGAATCTCGGCCAATTTGCCAATTATCTGCGGATGAATTTCCCGGAATTTGATTATCTGCAATGTAACAAGGTCGAAGGGCAGCCTTTCACTGTGGCGGAACTGGCCGAAAAGTTTGAAAAAATCTTATCGAAATAAGCGTTATGAACATCCATAATTTCACCCCGGCCGATTTCAAGGCCGACCTCGAAGTCAAATGGTGTCCCGGCTGCGGTGACCATGCCGTGCTGAACGCCGTGCAGAAGGCGCTGCCCGAGATTTCGGAAACCCTCGACTATGCCCACGAGCGCTACACGTTCATTTCTGGCATCGGCTGTTCGTCGCGTTTTCCATACTATATGAACACCTATGGGTTTCACAGCATACACGGGCGGGCTACGGCTATCGCTACGGGGGTCAAGGTGGCCAATCCCGGGTTGAGCGTGTGGCAGGTGACCGGCGACGGCGATGCCCTGGCCATCGGCGGCAACCACTTTATCCACGCTGTCCGGCGCAACATCGACCTGAATATCTTACTGTTCAACAACGAAATCTACGGGTTGACGAAAGGCCAGTATTCCCCGACTTCGAAACTCGGGAAAATCACAAAGACCTCGCCTTTCGGGACGGTCGAACACCCCTTTGCCCCCGGTGAACTGGTGCTCGGTGCGCGCGGGACGTTCTTCGCCCGGGCGATCGACGTCGACATCAATCTGTCTAAGGATTGCATGGTGGCTGCCGCGATCCACGACGGTGCCTCGGTGGTCGAAATCCTTCAGAATTGCGTGATCTTCAACGATAAAACCCATTCGAGCATCACCGACCGCGAGTTCCGCGACGAGCGCACGATCGTGTTGAAGCATGGCGAAAAAATGCTTTTCGGCAGGAACAAGGAAAAGGGGTTGGCGATGAACGGCCTGGGACTGAAAGTGATCGAACCGGGCAAGGACGGTTGCACGATCGACGATGTGTTGACCCACGACGCCCACACGCCCAACGCAGGGGTCCACATGATGTTGGTCAACATGCGGTATCCCGAGTTGCCGGTGGCCCTCGGCGTGATCCGCCAGGTGCCCGACAGTACGTATAACCAAAACGTGCAGCGCCAGGTCGACCAGATTCGCGGCGGCGCCAGGATCCGCACGATGGACGATTTGCTGAACTACGGCGAAACCTGGGAAGTCGCTCCGGCGGCGACGGAATAGTTTTCCATCCCGGCGGTGAATAGAGCTTTGTGTCGGTCGGCCGCAGGGATATAATAGAGTGTGTTTAACTGAAAAATATCAGGAAGAATGAAAAATTTACGATTGTTGGTACTTGCCGCGATGGCTGCCGCGTTGGCCGCCTGCGGTTCTCCCAAGCCCGACACGACGGTGTTGATGTATGTCGGCAGTTTTACCGATGCCGGGGGCGATGGTGTTTATGCCTGCCGTCTCGACACGGTGACCGGTGCGTTGAGCGGTCTGCAGTCCGTGGCGACGCTCAAAAATCCCAATTACCTCACCCTCTCGGCCGATGGCAGCCGGCTCTATACCTACAACAACCTGCGTCCCGATACGGCCGAACTGCTGACTTATGCCGTTGATAAGACGACCGGTGCACTGACCGAATTGGCCCGCTTCAAAGTACCGGCGCTGACCCTCAGTTACGTGGCCATGATCGAAGGCGGCAAATGGCTCGGCACGGTGAGTTTCAGCGAAGGGAAAACCCTCTGCTATCCGCTCGACGCTCAGGGTATTGCGCTTGACAAGCCGGCCATTTACGTCCACACGGCTTTCAGTAATGTCAACCCGCAGCGACAGGATGCGCCCCACGCCCATTCGATCGAACAGGATCCGGCTACGGGCGAACTTTACGTACCCGACCTTGGTGCCGACCGCACGATGATCTTTTCGCTCAAGAACGATTCGTTGCATCTCGATGCCGAGGTCGCCTATGCCCCCGGTGCCGGCCCGCGCCACCTGGCGTTCCATCCAAGCGGGAACTATATGGTGACGGTCAACGAATTGGACAATACGGCGGCCCTTTTTGCCCGCGATTCCGCCCGCCGGTTTTCCCGGTTGCTGCAAACCGTGTCGACACTGCCCGAAACCGGTTGGCCCGAAGAAACGACGGCGGCCGACATTCATTTCACCCCCGACGGGAAATTCCTCTACGCCTCGAACCGCGGCGAAAACAGCGTGGCGATGTATGGTTTCGACGAGGCCTACGGTACGATCACCTCGTTGGGTAATGTGCGCGAGGGGATAGATTTCCCGCGTAACTTTGTGATCGACCCTTCCGGCAAATTCCTGTTGGTGGCCAACCAAACGGGCAACGACATCGTGGTTTACGCCCTCGATCCGGTGACCGGCTTGTTGACCATCACCCCCAACCAGATCGAGGTGATGGGGCCGTCGTGCCTGAAGTTTTCCTTGTAAGGCTCTGACTGTCAGGAAATAAAAAAGCTGTGCGGACGAAATCTTTTTCCGTACGGTTTTTTTGTCCCACATGGGACCTGTTGCTTGTCATTCCGAGCGCAGCGAAGAATGACGATGCCCGGCGTTTTTCACTACCTTTGCAGTTGTCTATGCCGGAATTCGAAAAAATACTGAAACGCTACTGGGGTTACGACACGTTCCGGCCCTTGCAGCGTGAGGTGATCGGAGAGGCGGCGGCCGGGTGTGACGCATTGGTGCTGATGCCTACGGGTGGGGGTAAATCGCTTACCTACCAGGTCCCGGCGATGGCCCGCCCCGGCATCTGCGTGGTGATCACGCCACTGATTGCGCTGATGAAAGACCAGATCGACGCCCTGCGCCGTCGCGGCATCCAGGCATTGGCGATCCACTCCGGCATGACTCCGCGCCAGGTTGACATCACGCTCGATAACGCGATTTACGGCGATTATAAATTCCTCTACGTTTCGCCCGAGCGGATCGAAAGCGACTTGTTCCGTGCCCGTTTTGCGCGGATGAACGTGTCGCTGATCGCGATCGACGAGGCGCACTGCATTTCGCAATGGGGCTACGATTTTCGTCCCTCCTATCTGAAAATCGCCCGCCTGCGGCCGTTGGCTCCTTCGGCTCCGGTGTTGGCGCTGACCGCTTCGGCCACACCCATCGTCGTTGAAGACATCCTCGAAAAACTTGAGTTTCGCCAACGCAACATTTTGAGGATGAGTTTTTCGCGCGAAAACCTTTCCTGTCTGGTCCGTCATACTGAAAACAAGCCGGAACACTTAATGCGCATTCTCGACCACGTTCCCGGCACAGCCATCGTTTATGTCCGCACCCGCGACCGGGCCGAAAAACTATCTGCACTGTTGGTCGAAAAGGGCGTGGCGGCCGAGTTCTACCACGGCGGTTTGGGCTACCAAATGCGCAGCATTCGCCAGGAGAACTGGCTGTCCGGGAAAACCCGGGTGATGGTGGCGACCAACGCTTTCGGCATGGGGATCGACAAGGCCGACGTGCGCGTGGTGGCCCATTACGATCTGTGCGACTCGATCGAGGCTTACTACCAGGAGGCGGGTCGCGCGGGTCGCGATGGCCGTCCTGCCTATGCCGTGCTGCTCCATAGCGAGGAAGACCGCCGCAACGCAGGCCGACGCATTGACCTCGAATTTCCGCCGGTCGAAAAGATATGGGAGGTCTACGAAGCGATTTTCAATTATTGCCAGATCGCCGTTGGCGCCGGAAAGAACGAGGGGCGCGAGTTCAATGTTTACGATTTTTGCTCGCGCTACAAAATTTTCATTCCGGTGGTGCTCAATGCGATCAAAATATTGCAGCTCAACGGCTATATGGTTTTGACCGATGAGGCCGACCATCCGCCGCGCATCTTGTTTACCGTCGGCCGTGAAGACCTCTATAAGATCCGGATCCAACGCGAGGAACTCGACCATATCATCCGGGTACTGCTGCGTACCTACACGGGGATTTTCACGGAAGCCGTGCCGGTCAACGTGAGCGAAATCGCTCATCTGTCGGGTTACACGCTCGAACACGTGCACGAATTGCTGAAACGCCTGTGGCAGTTACACATCATCAAATATATTCCCGGCAGCCGTTCGTCGCTGCTCCTTTTCACCGAGGAACGGTTGCCGGTCGAGGCGGTGCGAATCTCCCCCGAGAGCTACCGCATCCGGCGCGAGGTGGCGGCGGCCCGGTTGGAAGCGATGGCGGCCTATGCCGCGAATACGGCCGAGTGCCGCAGCCTGTATATGCAGCGCTATTTCGGCGAGGAAACCGATCGCGAATGCGGTAAGTGCGACATTTGCCGGGAGAAGCGGAAACGGGTATCGGCCCCGGGCAACGATCTTCCCGAAAAGATTCTCCATGCGTTGGCTTCGAGCGAAGCCGATCTTCACGCCTTGGTCGGTCGGGTGGGGGGCGAGGCGAAAGAAATCCTCGAAGCCGTCCGGTTGTTGCTTGCCGACGGGGAACTCGTGCAGGACAAGAACGGGAAGTTGAGGCTTAATTCTTGAAATTGCTTTGTGCGCAAGGTTCTGTTCTGCGCGTTGGGTTGCATTGAAAAAATTCCCGACGCGGAGACACACCTTTGTTTTGAAAATGCTATCTTTGGCCTAATCTAACCCTTCCCC
>JAITVB010000021.1 GCA_031286025.1 Rikenellaceae bacterium | reverse complement strand
ACCCTCGAACGCGAGTTGGAATGGGTGCGGATGGCCCCCAAGGCCCGCCAGGCCAAATCGAAAGCCCGTCTGGCTGCCTACGACAAAATGCTCAACGAGGATGCTAGGCAGAAGGAGGAAAAATTGGAAATCTACATCCCCAACGGCCCGCGCCTGGGCGACGTGGTCATCGAAACCAACGGCGTTTCGAAGGCTTTCGGCGACCGGATGTTGTTCGAAGACCTGACCTTCAAACTGCCGCCTGCGGGCATCGTCGGGGTGATCGGCCCCAACGGCTCGGGTAAAACAACCCTTTTCCGGATGATCATGGGCCTTGAAACGCCCACTTCGGGTGATTTCAAGGTGGGCGAAACGGTCAAGATCTCCTACGTCGACCAACAACACAAATCGATCGACCCGGAAAAGACGGTTTATGAAGTGATTTCTCAGAACAGCGAACTCATTCCTTTGGGCGGCCGGATGATGAATGCCCGCGCCTACGTGGGCCGCTTCAATTTTTCGGGCGCCGACCAGGAAAAGAAGTGCGGCGTCCTTTCGGGAGGCGAGCGCAACCGCCTGCACCTGGCGCTGACGCTCAAGGACGAAGGCAATGTGCTGCTGCTCGACGAGCCGACCAACGATATTGACGTCAACACGTTACGTGCATTGGAAGAAGGCCTCGAAAGTTTTGCCGGATGCGCGGTCGTGATCTCGCACGACCGTTGGTTCCTGGACCGCATCGCGACCCATATCCTCGCTTTCGAGGGCGATTCGCAGGTGGTTTTCTTTGAGGGCGGTTACAGCGATTACGAAGAGAACAAGAAAAAGCGGTTGGGCGACGTGACGCCCCACCGTGTGAAATACAAAAAACTGGTTGAATAATGGCCGCTCAGAAACCATCCATCCCCGCCGGGACGCGCGATTTTTCACCCGCCGAAATGATCCGGCGCAACTATATTTTCGACACGATCCGCCGCGTGTTCCAACAGTGCGGTTTTCAGCCGTTGGAAACGCCGGCGACGGAAAATCTGTCGACGCTGCTCGGCAAATATGGCGAGGAAGGCGATAAATTGCTTTTCAAGATCCTCAATAGCGGCGATTTTTTGAGCAAAGTTTCTCCGGAAGAAATTTCCGGCAACGATTCGAACAAACTCTCCGCCAAGATCTGCGAAAGAGGGTTGCGCTATGATCTGACAGTGCCTTTTGCCCGCTACGTCGTGCAGCACCAGGGCGAAATCTCTTTTCCTTTCAGGCGCTATCAGATCCAACCCGTATGGCGGGCCGACCGGCCGCAAAAGGGGCGCTACCGCGAATTTTACCAATGCGACGTCGACGTGATCGGCAGCCGCTCGCTACTGAACGAGGTCGAGTTGGTCGGCATCGTCGAACGGGTATTCAAGGCGTTGGGAATCAGTGTCACGCTGAAACTGAACAATCGAAAGATCCTCTACGGGATCGCCGAAACCATCGGCCATGCCGACCGGATGACCGAAATCACCGCAGCGATCGACAAACTCGAAAAGATCGGCCTCGACAAAGTCAACGATGAACTTTGCGAAAGGGGGATTTCCGGGGAGGCCATCGGAAAATTGCAGCCGATCCTTGCCCTGGCCGGAAGCAATCGGGAGAAATTAAGCAAGTTATCATCCGTTATCTCAACTTCCGGAACAGGCAGTAAAGGTATCGGGGAAATGACCGCCATTCTCGACTATGTCGAAAAACTGGGCATCGCCCTGCCCCTCGAAATCGACCTCTCGTTGGCCCGCGGCCTGAACTACTACACCGGCGCCATCTTCGAAGTCAAAGCCAATGATTTTGCGATCGGAAGCATTTGCGGAGGCGGACGTTATGATGACCTGACCGGCATCTTCGGCCTGTCCGACACCTCGGGCGTGGGCATCTCATTCGGCGCCGACCGCATCTATGACGTGATGGTGGGCCTGGACCTTTTCCCGGCCGAAACGATGCAGTCCACCAAAGTGTTTTTCGTCAATTTCGGCGGCGAAGCCGAACTGGCTGCCCTGCAATTGATCAGCCGATTGCGCGACCGCGGAATCTCCGCCGAGATTTATCCTGAGGCAGCCCGGATGAAGAAGCAGATGGAATATGCAAACCGCCGCGTCATCCCCTACACGGCCTTGATCGGCGACGATGAACTGACTGCACGACAGGTAACGCTCAAGGATATGACCTCAGGCGAACAAACTCGGGTGCCCTTTGCCGATTTTCCGGAAAAATTTTCATAACACGCCCTTATGAAAGCTCTCTCTGCCGCCGAACTTTCGCGTTACCGCCGCAATATTGCCGTCGACAAGTTCGGCGCGGAGGGACAGGCCCGATTGGCCGAGGCGCGGGTGTTGGTCGTCGGCGCAGGCGGTCTGGGATCGGCGGCACTCACGTACCTGGCCGCCGCAGGTGTCGGGAAGTTAGGCATTGTAGAGTTCGACGTAGTGAGCGACAGTAATTTACAGCGGCAGATCCTCTATCGCGAGGACGACCTCTGGCGTTTCAAGATAAAGATCGCGGCAGAACGTCTGGCCGGGCAGCGCGCCGACCTCGACATCGAAACATTCGACACAAAATTTACCGTCGAAAACGCAGCCGAAATCCTTGATGGCTATGATTTGGCCGTCGATTGTACCGACAATTTCGAAACCCGCTACATCCTCGACTATTTCTGCGCATTGACCGATAAACCAATGATCTACGGCAGCGCACAGGAAGCCGGCGGCCAGGTGAGCGTCTTCAACTGGGGCGAAGCCGGATGTTATGCCGATCTCTATCCCGAGGCCGACCTGAGCGGCGAACAGGCCGGCATAGAGGTCGGCGTCCTTTCACCGCTGCCCGGCATCGTGGGCTCGATCCAGGCGATGGAAGCGGTTAAAGTAATTACCGGTTACGGCACGCCGTTGGTCGGTCGCCTGTTGGTCATCGATGCCGCCGTCATGCAGTTTTCGCTCTACGAAGTTTAATGGTGTGGCCAGGGTTCGAATCCCCTCTGAAGAATGTTCAAACGCAAAACTTATTCACCTGCGGCTGCAGCGTTGAGCGCTTCGTAATCTTTCAGAAAATCGCCGGGTGAAAGTGCGACGCCCGTCACCCGGATCTTGTATATCTCGCCCTTGAACCAACCGACTTTGTTCTGGCGCATCCCGATCGACGAAACGCCGCCGTTGACCGGTAGAAAATCGAGATTGCCCCAACGTTGCGGCACACCGTTAACATAGGTGGCGGCCGAGGTGCGGGTCCACACTAGCGTGACGTTATACCACCGGTCGGTCGGATGCAGCAGCGCGGGATCGATCAGCGTGAGCGACTTGCCGTTACTCAGTGCCGTATGGGCATCGAAATACCATTGCTTGTCGGGGGTGATGCGCGTTTCGAACATGATGCGTTGACCAGTGGTGCCCAGGTGCATGAAACGCTGCTCTTTCGGGCCGTCGCCCGCCGGACGGAATATGCACTCAAGCGTCAATTGTTCAAGCCCGTCGAGCGGATTGACGGTAAGGAAAAAGCCGTCATCAACGCCATCGAACGAAACGGTTGGACCCAACGCGGTTTGCACCAGTGTCGGCCGGCCTTCGACCGACTGTACCCCAGGCGGATTGGCCAACGACCATTCGACGATCACCTTGGGCTCTTGGCGCTGTTGCGCGTTAAGCACCGAAAACCCGCATGCCAGAACGGCTGCAAGAGAAACAAAAAGCAATTTTCGTGTCATTTTCATTCAATTTAAACGTTGGTTGCATGGAAAATACCTCCCGGGGCACTCGGAGTTTTTTTTATTTAACTTCGTACTTTGGAAGATAACACCTATGATAACAGGGTGTTAGTCGGATTGTGCGGTGAGTTGGGTAACGACTTGGCAACCGTTCTTATTTCCGCTTATTACGGGGTTTCGCACA
>JAITVB010000058.1 GCA_031286025.1 Rikenellaceae bacterium | reverse complement strand
ACACGACCAGGTTATAGGTGTCGGCGGCGGTCTTGCTCGCCGCCAGCGTGACCGAGAACGAAACGTAGCCGCTGTAAGCCGGATCGGTATGACCGGAATTTATACGCCCGCCCTGTTTGATCTCCACACGTGTGCCCGTCTTGTCGAAGACCAGCACGTGAACGGCGGTTATCGCGTTTTCCTGCTCGAAGGTCAGTGCGCGGGACTCGGGTGCGGCGAAGTCGCCCGGGGTCTGAAGGCGTAGCAGAAGCGTCGCGGCGTTACCGTTTACGGGGTCTTTACAAAATTCTCTGTCAAAGACGCACGAAACAGTCGACAGCGCAAGGAGCGCTGCGACAAGCGTAAGACTAATGAATTTTTTCATGTTGCCGTTCAAATTTTGGTTTGCGGTTATCCTTATCATATCTTTCCGACACATAACGTATGCTGCCCACAAGCACTGCGTGAAAATGGTGCTTACAAAGGTATACAACTTCAACGGGAAAAACTATTTACTCTTTCGAAAGCCTGTTTATGTTAAAGATGCGTCGGGAAAACTTATGACGATCTTTGCAAACCAACCGTTGTTACATTGGGGCTGCGCCCTCGCCTGAATCGTCGCATACACAATAGACCTAAAACAGGTTCTAAATAGTTAAACTCAGATATTTAAAGTGTAAATAATAGTTTGTTTTTCCATCATCTCGATCATTTTTGTCCTCGGTGTTGGCTCGTTGGCTCGCCCACTGGCCGCCACAGAGGAATTATAAAAATTTTTTTTGCCTCCAAACCAACCGATTTTTTGTCAAAACGTGCGGTCTTAAAAATCTCATAATGGTAGACTTTTCAATTATTATACAATCTGTTAAGCAGCACGTTGTCGATAGCTTCCCGGAACGCCGCCTTGGACATGGCGCCCCGCGCCATTTGCGGTTTGCCCTCCATCGGGACGAATAGCAAAGAGGGAATGGAACGAATGCCGAACACGGCGGCGAGCTCCTGCTCCTTTTCGGTGTCAACTTTATATATGACGATGCTGTCGCCATACTCCGCCGCCAACTCTTCGAGGATCGGGGCGATGGTCTTGCACGGCCCGCACCACGAGGCGTAGAAGTCGATGATGGCAGGTTTGTCGCCGAGGTATTTCCACTCGGAGGGGTTGGTTTCGAAATTCGACACCTCGGTAAGAAAATCGGCTCTGGTCAATTCGATAGTATTCATTGTTTTGTCTTTTTTATCGTTAGTTTTTAATTGAGCGTTTCCGCACGACAGCATCGCCACAGTCATGAGCGGCATTAAGAATAATTTCCTCATTTTGAGATATGTTTTTTCGGGTTGTAGGTTTCGATCTGATCCCTGTACAGTGGTTTTCGGCCCGTCCGGCCGCCTGTCCTACAACCGCCCGCTTCGCAGCAGGAGAGATTCAGCACGGCCTGAAACAAAGACATCCCCGCCAACCACAACCACAGGTAATCTCTTGACACGATGGCGTAGATCCCTATCCCAATACCTGCGGCTAAGCGAATAAAACGTGGCACATCCCAATTTTTCAGCAAATTATTATTCATCTCTCTTTTCCTCCCTTTTGAACATGCCCAACAGTAATCCGCCCATCACCACTCCCCAGACGACGCTCATCACAGGCGACGAGGCGATTGGACAAGAGCCGCCGGTGCATCCGATAAAATGGTAATGGAGGTATCCTCCGACCCCGCCGGCCGCTCCGCCGACGAGGTAGAGAATATTTTTCTTTATGAATCGTGTTGTCATATTACATCCAATTCTTCATATCTTCCTCAACGGTTGAGATACCGCCGATGCCGAACTTTTCGACCAACACATTCGTGACGCCCGGCGAGAGGAATGCCGGGAGCGTCGGGCCGAGGTGGATGTTCTTCATCCCGAGGGCAAGCAGTGCCAACAGTACGATCACGGCTTTCTGTTCGTACCACGCGATATTGTAAACGATCGGCAGGTCGTTGACGCTCTCCAGTCCGAACGCCTTTTGCAGCGCGAGAGCTATGACTACCAACGAGTAGCTGTCGTTGCACTGCCCGGCGTCCAACACACGCGGTATACCGCCGATGTCGCCTAGCGGCAGTTTGTTATAGCGGTATTTGGCGCATCCGGCGGTGAGAATCACGGCATCCCGAGGCAGCGCCTGTGCAAAATCGGTGTAATAGGAGCGCGAACGCATGCGCCCGTCGCAGCCGGCCATCACCACGAACTTTTTGATCGCACCCGACTTCACGGCATCCACCACCTTATCGGCCAACGCCAGTACCTGCGCGTGGGCGAAACCGCCGACGATCTCGCCGCACTCGATCTCCGTGGGCGGAGCGCATTGTTTCGCGTGAGCTATGACTACTGAAAAATCTTTGGGCTTGCCGTCCGTGCGGTCGGGGATATGCACAGCGCCGGGCAGGCCCGATGAGCCGGTGGTGTAGATGCGATCCTTGTACGATACGCCGCTAAGCGGCGGCACGATGCAATTGGTGGTAAATAACACCGGACCGTTGAACGAGGCGAACTCCTCGCGCTGTTTCCACCAGGCGTTGCCGTAGTTGCCGACCAAGTGCGGGTATTTTTTCAACGCCGGGTAGTAGTGGGCCGGGAGCATCTCGCTGTGGGTGTAGATGTCCACGCCCGCGTCTTTCGTCTGCTCCAACAGCTCTTCTAAGTCTTTCAGATCGTGGCCGCTGATCAGGATGCCCGGACGGGTACCCACGCCGATGTTGACCTTCGTGATCTCGGGGTTACCGTAGGTCGACGTGTTGGCCTCGTCCAAGAGTGCCATCGTTTTCACCCCGCAGTCGCCCACGCTCAACGCGAGGGCCACCAGTTCGTCGGCGCCTATATCCGCGCGGTTCACTTCTGCTAACGCGTGCTCGATCGTCCCGTAGACCGCCGGATCCTCGTACCCCAGATTGAGAGCGTGTTCCGCGTATGCCGCCGCGCCTTTCACGCCGTAGACGATCATCTCTTTGAGCGAGCGGATATCCTTGTTCTCCGTGTTCAGAATGCCGACTTTCTCGGCAACTGCCTCGTACTCCGCCGGCGCGGGGCGGAACGCCGCCCCGGGCATACCCGGCAGCGCTATGCCGCGTTTTTGGGCCGTGCCGATCAGTTCGTTTTTGACGGCGAGTATACCGGCGATCTTCGTCTCAATGGCCCGATCGTCGAAGTTGGCGTTGGTGATCGTAGCGAACAGCGCGTCGAGGATCAGCCGGCTCGCCCCGATGTCGGCCGCCCCTTTCTCACGCAGCGCCCGGTTCACGATCGCCGTGCCGCGGGTGGCATAAAGCAACACATCCATCAGCGCCGAGGTTCGCGGCTCCTTGCCGCACACGCCTTTCACCGAGCAGCCCTTGCTGCCGGCCGCCTCCTGGCATTGATAACAAAACATTTCCATAATTTTTTGATTTTATCAGGTTTATATCCACTCTTCGCTAATAACTTCGCCGCCCATCGAAAGCACGACGACCTTCACCGGTACGTTCCTTCGGGCCTGCCGACCCGCCGTCTGCACCAGATTGACCAGGCCGCCGCAGCACGGGACTTCCATCACCAGTACGGTGAACGTGTTGATACCCGCTCCGTCGATCAATTCGACGAGTTTATCGACGTATGCCTGTGTGTCGTTGTCCAACTTCGGGCAGGCGATAGCGAGCATCTTTCCACGCAGAAAACGACTGTGGAATTCGCCGTTGGCAAATGCCGTGCAATCGGCCGCCAACAAAAGGTCTACCCCGCTGAAAGATCCAACTTGCTGATTTACAAGATGCAGCTGCACAGGAAACTGGCGAAGTTCCGAGGATTGCGAGCATTCACAGGACGGCTCCTGCCGCCCTATCTCGCGTGCCATCGTCCCAGGACAACCGCAGGCCATGGGCGTATCAACTGGTTCGATCTTTCGTTCTTCAAGGGTTATCGCCCCTACGGGGCACTCACCGATGCAGTTGCCCAACCCGTCGCAATAGTCATTTACAAGCACGGCCTTGCCGCCCACAAGTTGCAACGCCCCCTGATGGCACCCGTTTACGCAGGCTCCGCATCCGATACACTGTGCCTCATCTATTTTAATTATCATTCGTTTCACGCTGCAAAACTACGGTGGCGCGATGCGATAAACCGTAACAAATGTTACGGTTCGAAAAATAAAATCATATCTTTGCAACATGAATCTCGCTCCATTACTCAAAATCCCACTATTCCGTTCGCTCGACGAGGCTGAACTCGAAAGAATTTTCGCCGAACTTAAGACCATCGAAACCCGTTTCAAAAAAGGAGATATCCTCGCCATGCAGGAAGAGTCGTGCAACCGGTTGATCATCCTTTTAACCGGAAGCGTCACAGGAGAAATGGCCGATGAGGCGGGCCGCGTGACGAAAGTTGAGGATGTCGAGGCGCCGAGCCCGATAGCGATTCTGTTCCTGTTCGGGGCCGCGAACCGTTTTCCCGTGCAGGTCACGGCGCTCGAAGACGGAACGGCGGCGGTCATTCCGCGCGTGTCGGTGCTGCGGATGCTCTCGATGAATGAGGTGTTGTTGAAGAACTATTTGGATATTTCGGCGGACTTCGCCACGCGCCTGAGTAACAAACTCAATATGATGTCGCTGAATACAATCCGGCAGAAACTGGCGGTCTGGCTGCTCGGCCTGTCGAAACGGCAGGGCTCCGACACCGTCGTGCTCGACAAGACGAAAAGTGCACTGGCGGATTATTTCGGCATTGCCCGTCCCTCGCTCGAACGCGAACTGACCGCCATGCAGCGCGACGGATTAATCGCTGCCAACCGCAAAACGATAACGTTGCTGAGTAAAAAAGCACTCGCCGAGGCTATGACAAAATGAATTTACGAGGTTGAACCGACACACTCAAACTCAAATATTTCTTCTTGCCATCTTTACAGACCCGAATCATTAGAGGATGCGAGCCGTTTACCTGGAAAAAACGCCTAAATTGCCCCCCTGAGACCGGAGGAAAGAGACCCCCTAAAGTTACTCTTGCAAAAAGTAGTAAAGTTGCTGTCCGGATCGGGGTCTGAAATGATGAGATTTTGCC
>JAITVB010000240.1 GCA_031286025.1 Rikenellaceae bacterium | reverse complement strand
AGTGCGAGAATGCCTCCTTTAGCCCCGGCGTCCGGAAGTCTGGTTTCTGGAACGGGCCGGTTTGCAAAATTATGCGTTTTTCCGAAATTTCAAAGTTTTTCTACCTTGCATTGCGAATTTTTTGAAAGAAGCGGGTGACGATCTCGCTGCATTCGGTTTCGCAAACGCCTTTCACCGCAAGGGTTTTCGGATGGAGCAGGTCGGCGCCGAAACGCGAAAAACCGCGTTTGGGATCATCGGCGCCCCACACCACGCGTCCGATCCGGGCCCAATAACAGGCGGCGGCGCACATTGGACAGGGCTCGACGGTGACATAGAGCGTGCAATCGGGCAGATATTTCCCGCCCAGAGTTCCCGTGGCGGAAGTGATGGCCTGCATTTCGGCGTGGGCAGTCGGGTCGCCGAGGGTTTCGGTCAGGTTGTGGGCGCGGGCAATCACCCGCCTCGCCCCGTTGCTCTCACTGACGATCACAGCCCCGATGGGGATCTCTTTTCTGAGAAACGCTTTTTCGGCCTCGGCTATTGCCTGGCGCATAAAAAAAATGTCGGCGGTTTGCGGGTTGTTCTTCAGAAATGAATACCTTTGAAAAAGTTTTCACAAATTTATTTTGCCGAAATTCCGAACGGAAGAAACAGCTTCCCGGCAGAAAAACACTTTTCAAAAGTAATAAAAATTTTATGTACAGAACACATACTTGCGGCCAACTTCGCAAAGAACACCTTGGCCAGACGGTCACGTTGGCCGGTTGGGTGCAGAAAGTGAGAAACCTCGGCGCAATGACCTTTTTCGACCTGCGCGACCGCTATGGCGTCACACAGTTGGTGATTGACGAGAAGGCCCCCAAAGCGTTGCACGAACAGGCGGCCCGACTGGGGCGCGAGTTCGTGATCCAGGCTACCGGCACAGTCGTGGAACGCGCCTCGAAAAATGAAAGGATGGCGACGGGCGAGATCGAGGTCGCCGTCGGGTCGCTTCATGTACTTAACGCTTCGGCCACTCCGCCTTTCACGATCGAAGACCAGAGCGACGGGGGCGATGAACTGCGAATGAAATACCGTTACCTCGATCTGCGCCGCAATCCGTTGAAGAACGCCCTCGTGTTGCGCCACAAAATGGCGCGCATTGTGCGCAACCACCTCTCGGACAACGATTTTCTGGAGATAGAAACGCCTTATTTGATCAGGTCCACACCCGAGGGAGCGCGTGACTTCGTGGTGCCTTCGCGGATGAATCCGGGTGAATTCTATGCCCTGCCCCAGTCGCCTCAAACCTTTAAGCAACTGCTTATGGTGGCGGGCTACGACCGCTATTTTCAGATCGTGCGCTGCTTCCGCGACGAAGACCTGCGTGCCGACAGGCAGCCGGAATTTACGCAGATCGACTGCGAGATGTCGTTTGTCGAACGCGACGATGTTCTGAACATGTTCGAAGGACTGGCAAAGGCGCTGTTCGATCAGGTATTGGGCGTCCGCTTTGCCGAAAAATTCCCACGGATGAGTTATGCCGACGCGATGGAGTTTTACGGGAGCGACAAACCCGACACGCGTTTCGGGATGCTTTTCAATGATATTGCGCCGCTCGTGCAGGGCAGGGATTTCGCGGTATTCGACTCGGCCGAATATGTCGGGGCTATCGTGGCCGAGGGTTGCGCGAATTATACCCGCAAGCAGATCGACGAGTTGACAGACTTCGTCAAACGCCCGCAGGTCGGCGCAAAAGGCTTGGTTTACGTGCGGTGCGACGCCGACGGCACGTTCAAATCGAGCGTTGATAAATTCTACGGGCCGGATGATCTGGCAAAAATCGCCTCCGCCACGAGAGCCAGAGCAGGTGATTTGATCCTGATCCTGGCCGGAGCAAAACGACAAACGCTGTCGGCCCTGTCGACCCTGCGCCTCGAAATGGGCCAACGGTTGGGGTTGCGCGATCCGAAAAAATTTTCGCCGCTGTGGGTGGTCGACTTTCCGTTACTGGAGTGGGATGAAGAGTCGGGCCGCTTCTTTGCGATGCATCACCCCTTCACCTCTCCCAACCCCGGCGACGTGGCACTGATGGACACCGATCCGGGCGCCGTGCGGGCCAACGCCTACGACTTCGTGGTCAACGGCGTGGAGATCGGCGGCGGGTCGATCCGTATTTTTGACAGCGCGCTGCAACGGAAAATGTTTGCGATATTGGGCTTTGCGCCGGAAGAAGCCGAGGCTCAATTCGTCTTCCTGACCAATGCCTTCCGGTTCGGTGCGCCGCCCCACGGGGGGATCGCTTTCGGATTCGATCGTTTCTGCTCGCTCTTCGGCGGTGCCGACTCGATCCGCGACTACATCGCCTTCCCGAAAAACAACGCCGGGCGCGACACGATGGCCGACTCGCCCTCACCCATCGCCCCGGCCCAGTTGAACGAACTGATGATCGACCTGCGCACGGCCCCGAAATAAGCCTGCGCAACCCGACAATATGCCGATCGGGGCACACTCCGGCCGGATTTATCTGAAAAACGTTGCCCGATGGATTTCATCCATTTCAAGATCACGGATTTCCTCGACATCTTCCTGGTGACGGTGGTGTTGTACCAACTCTGGCGGTTGGTTCGCCGCACTAATGCGGTTAGTATCTTTTTGGGAATCATTACGTTGTATCTGCTATGGGTCGTGGTGCGGCTGTTTCACATGGAGTTGCTGTCGTCGATCCTGGGGCAGATCATCGGAGTGGGGGCGATCGCCCTGATTGTCGTTTTTCAGCCCGAAATACGAAAATCTCTTTTCCTGTTGGGCGACCGTTATGCCCGGCGCAAGGATTCGTTCTGGAACCGTTTCTTTTTCGGCAGAAGCCAGACCGAAAACCTCGATTGGGTGAAAGAACTGTGCGAAGCGTGCCGCGATATGGCTGCCAGGCACACCGGGGCGCTGATCGTGATTGCCCGGCGAAGCGATATGACGATCTTTACCGAGCGAGGCGACGCGATCGACGCCGTGCTCTCACGAAGGATGATCGAAACGATATTTTTTAAAAATTCGCCGATGCACGACGGGGCGATGGTGATCGAGAAAGGGCGGATCCGAGCGACGCGGTGCCTGTTGCCCGTGAGCGAAAGGGCCGATATCCCGGCCTGTTTCGGCACACGCCACCGGGCGGCGATCGGGGCGGCCGAAACGTCGGACGCACTGGTGGTGGTCGTGTCGGAAGAACGCGGCCAGATCTCGTTCGTCCAGAACGACGACATCCGCAGCGACATCCACCCCGAACAGTTGGGCGAACTGATCCGGGCGGGAATGGAGAGTTAACCGGAAATTCGGATCGTATGAAAAAGACAGTTTTGATCTTCCTGCCCGGCAATATTCCAACCCGCCGACACCCCGATAAACCTGCCGATGGCACGGCCCTGGCTTCAACCGATATCACAGTATGAACACCTTTGGCAGAAAATACCGCGTCACGATCTTCGGTGAATCCCATGGCGAACGCATCGGTGTGGTCGTGGACGGCGTTCCGGCCGGGATCGCGTTTGCGGAAGAGGACATGCTCGCCGACTTGGCCCGCCGCCGGAGCGGTGCGCGCGGCACCACACCCCGCAAGGAGGACGATCTTCCGCGGATTGCTTCGGGCACGTTCCAAGGCGTAACGACCGGCGCTCCGTTGACGATTCTATTCGAGAACAACAACACGCGCTCGGACGATTACGAACGCCTGTCGGCCCATCCCCGTCCGGGGCATGCCGACTGGGTGGCCGGACAAAAATTCGGCGGGTACAACGATCCCCGCGGCGGCGGACATTTTTCGGGGCGCATTACCCTGGGGTTGGTGGCGGCCGGGGTGTTGGCAAAAAAAATACTCGACGGGGTGGCGATCAAGGCTGAAACGAAGGAGATCGGCGGTTGCGCCGATCCGGTCCGGTTCCCCGAAGTAATTGAGAACGTGATGGCGGCGGGCGATTCCGTGGGCGGCATTATCGAATGCCGGGCGACGGGAATTCCGGTCGGTTGGGGCGAGCCATTCTTCGACTCGGCCGAGTCGCTGTTGGCCCACGCGGTCTTTTCGATTCCCGGCGTAAAGGGGATTGAGTTTGGCAGCGGTTTCGAAGCCGCCCGCCTGCGCGGATCGCAAAACAACGATCCGATCACCGATGCAAAAGGCGTCACCGCGACCAACAACGCCGGCGGCATCAACGGCGGCATTACCAATGGCAACGAGTTGGTTTTCAGGATATCCGTCAAGCCCACGCCCAGTATCTCGGCCCCGCAGCAAACGTTCAACCTCGCCTCGGGCACGGTCGAAACGTTGCGGATTGGAGGGCGGCACGATGTTTGCGTCGCCCTGCGCGTGCCGGTCGTGCTCGAAGCGGCGACGGCCGTTGTGTTGGCCGATTTCGCCTTATCAGGCGACGTTTGACCCGGTGCAACGATCGATTTCTTTGGATAATTAAGATAAAAGAATTACCTTTGTCCGATCTTTCGACTGTGAAAAATGGATGTTCTGAACCGTTACAAAATCGTTTTTAACGGGTTATCGCCGGGCGAACATGCCTACCGGTTCCGGGTCGACGATGATTTCTGGGCCGCTTTCGAGGGATCGGAAATCGGACGGGGAACAGCCGACGTCGATGTTTGCCTGCTACGCGCGGCGAGTATGTTGACACTCGATTTTGCGATCGACGCCGAGGTGTGGGTGATGTGCGACCGTTGCCTGGGAGAATTCCGGTTGCCGATGCACTACGCGGGGACGCTGTACGTCAAATTCTCGGAAGAGGAGCAAGGGGAGGACGACGGCGAAGTGATGTGGATCGCACCGGGTGAAGGCGAAGTCAACTTGGCCCAGTACATCTACGAAAGCATCAGCCTGAGCCTGCCCTACCAACGGGTACACCCGCAGGACGAGAATGGCAAGAGCACGTGCGATCCTGACATGCTCAAGCGGTTCAAGATCGTTTCGAACGAAGAGTTCGAAGAAATGTTCTCGGAAGAGACGCTCAAGGAGGAAGATCCCGAAGAATGGCAAAAACTCGCCAAACTCAAACAGGATATGGAGTCCGAAGCGAAAGACGAAAAAAAAACGACACATAAATAACCAAGAAAAATGGCACATCCTAAACACAAGGTATCGAAAACCCGTCGGGACAAAAGAAGAACCCACTACAAAGCGGAAATACCGACTCTGTCCACCTGTTCGAATTGTGGCGCAACCACGCTCTACCACCGGGTTTGTCCCGAGTGTGGCTTCTATCGCGGCAAACAGGCCGTAGAGAAAAAGGCGGAATAATCCCCGCCCGGTGTACACGCAAAGCAAGGTCGGATGAAGATAGGATTGGATGCGATGGGCGGCGATTTCGCCCCCGAGTCGGTTGTGTTGGGCGCCATTCTGGCTGCCGGGCAGACGATGCCCGAAACCAAG
>JAITVB010000044.1 GCA_031286025.1 Rikenellaceae bacterium | reverse complement strand
CACCGGCCGGAAAAAATCCGGGCCGGTGGTTTCTGAAAAAGAGAGGTTGGCGTATAAGCCGGGTTCTGTAGCTTCCTGCAGTTGCCCGCCGAAAACCGCTTGTCATTCATCTTGCCTGCGGGTCGCCCCGACAGGTCATCAGCGACCTACCCTCCGGCTCGGGCGAGCAACCCTCAGGCGCCGGTATACATGGTCTTGCAACCCGTTAGACGTACGGCCGCCAACGTCACCGTCGGCGCCGGTGGGCTCTTATCCCACCTTTTCACCCTTGCCGCAGTCGCCCGCGGCGGTTATTCTCTGTTACGTTGCTATGCCCTCACGGACATCTTCCCATTAAGAAGAACGGTGCTCTGTGTCGCCCGGACTTTCCTCCTCCCGTAAAGCGGGCGGCGACAAGCCCGCCAACCTCTCTGTAGCCTTGAATCTCCAAGCCTGCCCGGGCAGGCCTCGTTATTTCAGGAATACCATGATGGCGCCGTAGCCGTATTCCTTGAACGAGGCGTCCTGGAATTTCAGGTGTGGATATTTGGCGGCCATCAGTTTTTTGATCTCGTATTTCAGTTTTCCGCTACCGACGCCGTGGATAAAGACGATTCGGCCGCGTTTTCCGCCGCTGACGGCGAGGTCCAAGGCGATTTCGAAACGCACGAGTTGTGCGCGCAGGATTTCGCCGTTGCCCATATCGGCTGTTGAGTCGAGGATTTCTTCGGCGTGCAGGTCGATGATTTCGGGCTCGTCGCCGTATGAGGAACCTTTTGATTCGCGGACGCCGATCTTCTTCGGTGCATCGACCGGTTTCGGAGAGATCGGGAACGATGGAATGGCGACGGGGGCTTCCTCGCGAGCGGCGTTGCTCGATGCAACGGTGAAGAGTACTGCCGGCTCTTCAAAAAAATCGTTTTCGACGTAATTCCCCCGCCGTACGAACTTCATGGGAGGCAACTCCAATGAAAAGTCTTCGGCGGGTTGGGGGATGTAAGCGGTCGGTTTGTATAGCACGATGTCGACCTGTAACTTTTGCAACACCGAAAATTCGTTGCGCTTCCACACGCCGAGCGACACTTTGGCGTCATCGGTCAGGGTTCCCGTGCCGACGGGATTGACGCAGCGGTCGCCGCTCCATCGGGCAACACTGTAAAACAACCGGTAAGAACTGTCATTGACCATGTAAAGTTCCAGGTCGGAATTCTCGGGTTGATTGGCATCGCGCGGCACGAAGCACAACTTTATGTCATAATCCGTCAACTCCAACGGCGATTTTTGCTTTTTTGCCGTTTCGGCCACCGCCATGTTTCCGGCTTGCTGCGCAGCGGCCTGTCCTTTCAGAAAATTCTGCCTGATATGGGAGAGGTCTGCTTCGTCCTCGTCTTCATAGTCGTCGGCCAGGGCGATGCGGCCGTATTGCGGCGCTTTATGCCGTTGCGGTTTGCGTTCCTTTTCGGCCCGGGGCGGGGCCTTGGAACTGCCGCCGCTGCCGGGACGGTTCACGGGAGTGCCGTCACCCACACCCATCCGGCGCATTGCGCTCGACTCTTCGTCGGCCTCGACGGCCACCAGGTCGGTCAGCAGCGCGGGAATGTCGAAGCCATCCTCGACAGCCACCGTCGCGATGGCTCCGTTGATGGCCGTCACCGTGCCTGCACCGGTGTCGTTGATGAATTTGACGCGGTCGCCTTTTTTGATCATGGTCAGAAATCGTATTTGCCGCAAATTTAGCTAAATTTGTAAAAACTGCGTAGCTTTGACGCAAATTACCGAACTACATGAAAATTATCATCGCCGGGGCCGGTGAGGTGGGAACCCACCTGGCCAAGATGCTGAACAGCGAAAATCACGACATTACCGTGATGGACAACGATCCGAAACGGATCGAGGAGATGGAGGGGATTTCGGACATCATCACCATCGAAGGCGATTGCACGGCCTTTGCCGTGCTGAACAAGGCGTCGGTGCGCAAGGCCGACCTGTTCATTGCAGTGCTGCCCGAAGAGGCGTCGAACATCATCGCCTCGATGTTGGCCAAGCAGTTGGGAGCCAAAAAGGTGATCGCCCGCATTGACAACAACGAGTACCTGGTTCAAAACAACAAGGAAGTCTTTATCAATATGGGGATCGACTACCTGTTCTATCCCGAACAGGAGGCTGCCCACGAGGTGATCAACCTGTTGGGCCACACGGTCACCACCGAATATGTCAATTTTTCGGGCGGCAAGCTGTCGCTCGTCGTTTTCAAGCTCGAAGAGTCGTCGCCGCTGATCGACAAGACGCTGCTCGAAGTGACCGCCGACCGAGAACATCTGCAGTATCGCACCGTAGCCATCTCGCGTGACGGCGTGACGATCATTCCCCGCGGCGGCGACTATTTTCGGGAAGGCGATATGATCTATGTGATCGTCAATGAAAATGCGCTGAAAGAAGTGATGGCCTTTTCCGGGAAGACCAATATCGACGTAAAGACCATCATGATCCTCGGCGGCAGCCGCATCGGGATCGGCGTGGCCAAAGCGTTGCAGGACGAGGTGAACGTGAAGTTGGTCGAATACGCCGAAGAAAAAGCCTACCGCCTGGCCGAGCTTCTCGAAAAGACGCTCATCATCCACGAAGACGGTCGCAACACCGAGGCGATGCTTGAGGAGGGGTTGGTCAATATGGATGCTTTCGTGGCCGTGACGGGCCGTTCGGAAACGAACATCCTCACCGCCATGCTTGCCAAGCGCCTGGGGGTGAAAAAGGTGATCGCCGAAGTCGAGAACCTCAACTACATCAACTTGGCCGAAAGCATCGGCATCGACACGATCATCAATAAAAAACTGATCACCGCCAGCAGCATTTTCCGGTTTACGATGGATACCGACGTGCAGGCGATCAAGTGCCTTACCGGGTCGAATGCCGAAGTGTTGGAATTTATCGTAAAACCCGATTCACCGGCCACCAAGTCGCCCATCCGCGGGTTGAAATTCCCCCGTGACGCGATGATCGGCGGGATCGTGCGCGGCGAAAAAACGTTTATCGGTGTCGGGAATTTCGAAATCAGGGCTTATGACCGGGTGGTGGTCTTCGCACTTCCTTCGGTAATTGCCCGCATCGGAGACTTTTTTAATTGATTGATGGTTAGTTTGTCGTGTTGACGTGGTGCATAGAGCGACTCCGGCCCGACGATTTTTTGACCGGTTTTTTGCGGACGCCTGTATTTTTTTTCGAAAAATTCTGAAAGGAAACGAAAATTGCTTTATTTTGTGAACGACTAAAACCATAAACAATGATGAAAACGACAAAAACCGGAATGAGGCACAGCGTGATCGTGGCGTTGGCGGCGGTGCAGTTGGTCTGTGGAAAGACGTTGGCGCAGGAGAACTGGGGCGCCGACCGTTCGAGGCCGCTCGTGACGATCGATCAGGTGGGGGCGGGAGCCCTGCCCGCCGAGATAGCCCCGATCGAGGCGCCGTTTCCGATGCCCCAACTGCAAAAACCGACCTTTCCCGCCCTGACCCTCGACATCTCGAAACGGGGAGCCAGGCCGGGTGTCAACGCGACGAAAGTCATTCAGAAGGCGATCGACGACGTGAGCCGTCGCGGCGGCGGAACGGTGGTGGTTCCTGCCGGTGTGTGGCAGACGAGCCGCCTGACCCTCAAAAGCAATGTCAACCTCCGTCTGGCCGAAGGTTCGGAACTCCATTTCGGTGGCCGCGCTGAGGATTTTCTGCCTGCCGTCTTTACCCGTGTCGAAGGGATCGAGGTAATGTCGTCCGGCGGCTTTATCTATGCCAACGGCGCGGAAAATATCGCCGTAACCGGCAAAGGTAAAATCGTCGGTCCGCCGAAAGATGCCCCCGTGCGCACGTTGTCCGGCCCGAAAGGCGTGGTCGAGGTGGCGATCGACCAGGACAGCCCGGTCGAAACCCGCATCTATGACGGCGTCGACGGCCGCTATTTCTATAAGCCGAAGGTGCTTTGCTTAGTGAATTGTAAAAATGTGCTGATCGAAGAGATCTCGATCGCGCAGTGCGTCACCTGGAACATTGTGCCGATCTATTGCGACGGTGTGATCATCCGCGGTATTTCCGTCGAATCCGTGGGGATCCCGACGGGCGACGGCATCGACATCGAATCGTCGCGCAACGTGTTGATCGAATATTCGACCCTAAGCTGCGGCGACGATTGTTTCACGCTCAAGTCCGGTCGCGACCAGGATGGCCGCCGCGTGAACCGCCCGACCGAAAACGTGGTGGTACGCTACTGCCTTGCCCGCCGGGGTCACGGAGCGATCACCTGCGGCAGCGAAACCGCCGGTTTCATTCGCAACCTCTACCTCCACGACTGTGTCTTCGACGGTACCGACCGCGGCATCCGCTTCAAGACCCGCCGTCCGAGGGGCGGCGGCGGTGAAAACCTCTATTTCGAACGCGTCCTGATGACCCGCGGCGGTTGTTCGATGGAGTGGGATCTGTTGGGCAGCGCCACCTACGTGGGCGAACTGGCAGCGCGCATTCCGTTGCGGGCCGTGAACGAACTGACGCCCTCTTTCAGCAATATCTTCATCCGCGATCTCGAAATCGAGCAAACCCGTCAGTTCATTGTGGCCAACTGCATTCCCGAAATGCCTCTTACCAATGTGCTCATCGAGAATGTCAGGGTCAACTGCGGAAGAACGTTCCGCATCCTCGACGTGAAAGATTTCACCATGCGCAATGTCCAGATCAACGCCAAGGACAAAACGATGGAGGTGACCAATGCCCAAAACCTCGAATTCGATAACGTTACGTTTAATTTCGCGTTCGAATAGCGACGGCGTTCCGGTCATAAAAAGCCCCCTCGGCCATCGGCCGATGGGGCTTTTTATGACCGGAACGCGTAGATTTTAAGGGAACGAT
>JAITVB010000080.1 GCA_031286025.1 Rikenellaceae bacterium | reverse complement strand
TGCCACCTGCATCAACGAAGAGATGAAAATCGCTGCGGTAAAGGCCATTGCCGCGTTGACCAAAGAGCCTGTGCCCGATTTCGTGACCACGGCCTATGGCGGCGGAAAGATCTCGTTCGGGCGCGATTACCTGATCCCGAAACCGTTGGATCCCCGTTTGATCGTCCGCATTTCGACCGCGGTGGCCCAGGCGGCGATCGCCTCGGGGGTGGCCCGCCATGAAATTACCGATTGGGAAGCCTACGGTTTCGACCTCGAACGCCGGATGGGCCGCGACAACCAACTGCTGCAGGCCATCCGCAACAAGGCTCGCGCCGAAGGGCCGCGCAAGATACTCTTTGCCGGCGCCGAACGTCTCAATACGCTAAAGGCCGCGCTGCAACTCTACCATGACGGGCTCACGTATCCCATCCTGTTGGGTGAACGCGAACGTTTGGTCACCATGGCCAGGGAGAACAACCTTGACCTCAACGAAAAGTTAATCCTCGACTTCCGCAGCGACAGCGAGATAGATCGCCGCAATCGCTATGCCGAAATTCTCTTCGGCAAGTTGAACCGCCAGGGCCTTTCGCTGTTGGATGCGCGCAAACGGATGAAGGAAAAAGACTGGTTCGGGCTGATGGCAGCTTATTGCAACGATGTCGACAGCGTGATCCTGAGCTATGGCCGCCGCTACACGAAAGCCCTCGAACCTGCCCGTGCCATTTTTAAAGGTATTTCCTACGATCTGGTTGCGGCGATGGTGATCGTGATGACGAAGCAGGGCCCGATGTTCTTCGCCGACATGGCGGTCAACACCGAGCCCACAGATCAGGAATTGGTCAAAATTACTTTGTTGGCCAATGACTTTATCAAGAAACTGGGCGTCGAGCCGGTGATCGCGATGCTCTCCTATTCCAATTTCGGAACCGACACCGAGGAACAGGCCGCCAAGGTGGCCCGCGCCGTGGATATGCTTCACGAGCGGCACCCCGAGATCCTCGTCGACGGTGAAATCAAGGTCGATTACGCCCTCGATACGAACGCCCGCCTCGAAAAGTTCCCTTTCACCAAGTTGGGCGAACGCGACGTGAACACGTTCATTTTCCCGAACCTGTCGGCGGCCAACATTTCGTATAAATTGGTCGAAATGTTGGGTAACGCTGAAGTCACGGGTCCGGTGCTCTTGGGGATCAACGCCGGGGTACACATCATCTCGGATTACGCCAACGTGCGTTCGATCGCCAACCTGGCGATCCTGGCCACGACCGATAAGATCCGCGCCGGCAGCCAGGAGTGCATCGTACCGGAAAAGAAAAAGAAGAAACAGACGGACCGCCAATAAGGCAGATTCGTGGGCGGGGTCTTCGCCGCCCTGAGTTTTCATACAATGGGAAGTGCAACTTACAGCAGGTTTCCTCCACAAACGACAACGCGATAATGTAAAACCGGCCGGCAAAACCAATTTTGCCGGCCGGTTTTTATTGCGGAGAGCTATTTGATCCCGCGCCGGTTCAGCGCCTGGCTCCACCTGAGGGCGTTGGCGTTGTGTTGGGCGAGGGTAGCGGCAAAATTGTGGTAGCCCGAAAAATCTTCTTTCGCGCAGAAGAAGATGTAGTCGTGCTTTTCAGCGTTGAGCACCGCGTCTACCGCCCTGATGGAAGGCATGCAGATCGGTCCCGGCGGCAACCCCTTGTTTTTATAGGTATTGTAAGGCGAATCGATTTCGAGGTGGCGGAAAAGGATGCGGCGCAATGTAAAGTCGCCGGTGGCGTACTTGACCGTCGGGTCGGCCTGCAGGAGCATCCCGATGCGCAGGCGGTTGAGATAAACGCCCGCCACGCGCGGCATTTCGTCGCTCATCCTTGTTTCCTCGGCCACGATCGAGGCGAGGGTCGTTACCTCCTCGCGCGAGAGGTTCAGTGCGTCGCATCTGGCCTGGCGTTCGTCGGTCCAAAAGGCGTCATACTCTTTTCTCATCCTGTCCAGAAAACCGGTCGGCGACGTGTTCCAGAAAAACTGATAGGTGTTCGGAATAAACATGCCGATAAAGGTTTCCGGTTTGAATCCGTAACGCGCTGCCACGGCGTCATCGGTTAACACGGCCAACAATGCCAACGTGTCGGGTTCGAGGTAGCGGGCTACGACTCCGGCCAGACGATCCATCGTGCGGATAGTGTTGAAGGTCACGTTCAGCGGTTTTTGCAGGCCGCCTTTCAGCATGCCCAACAGGCTGCGCAATGTCATTCCTTTCTTTATTTCATATCGTCCCGCAAGCAGGCCATCGGGCAGTCCCTTTTGGCGAGCCATGCGGTCAAAGGCGTTCGTGTTTTTCAGGAAATCATGGGCTGCCAACGAATCGAGCAGGCCGGCGTAGGTACCGTCCGTAGGGATATACAAGAATCCTTCTTGCTGCACGGCTTCTCTGACGGCATAATTATAACAGGCCGTTCCGACCCACACGGCGGCAAGCAACAGGAGTCCGGCGGAGATACCCCCGACCAGTATGGTCTTTTTTCCGATTTTCATCTTTTTCTGAAAATAATAACGCAAAGGTATCTATTTTATCGCACCGACCAAGGCGAAAAGATCCGGAAAAATTTGGAATTTCCCCGAAAAGGCGTATCTTTGCCCACGGGTAAGTCTTGCACGACCAGCTCCCGCTTAATCCTCCAGGGCCGGAAGGCAGCAAAGGCGTGGCGGTCGCAGCGGTGCGATGCAAGTAGCTTACCCTTTTTTATTTGTGCGTTCCCCACGTTTTTTGTTCGTTTTGAGCCGGTTCTTATTTTTCGACCGTTTTGGCAATTTGAAAAAAAATCCCCACATTTGTAGGATATCAAAAAACAACCATTCATTATGGCAAGCAGAAGAGACATCAAAAAGGATATAGACTACTTAGTGAGCGAAGTGGTTTCGAATTGCTACACCTGCCTCTACTTCCATCCGGACAAGAAGCACGAGCAGATCATCGGAATCATCGAAGAAGCGATCGAGCTGCGCAACGAACTCTTTTCGCGCATCAAACCCGCCGAAAAGAACAACGCCCGCCTGGTGCGCAAACACTATGCCGCTCTGCGCATCGAAATGCTCGACAAGGTCGACGGTCTGTTTTCTCAATTGAGCGCCGCCTGCAAATAACCGTAACGTGCCTTCGCGGTGCGCCCCGTTATAAAAAAGGTCGTTTGCGAACGGCCTTTTCTGTATTTTTTTGATTTTCGGCCTTCCACCGAGATCGATTTTTTTACCGGCCTAAAGTTTTCGAATAAAGTTGGTTGGGGCGATCCGATCCTTTCGGTTTCATGCGATTGGACTTCGTAGAATATTTGTTCTCGAATTGTTATTGATTACGGAAAAATTTCTTAGATTTGTAAAGATCGGGATTTTATATGCTTCATATCATAAGTATGGAAGTGCGATTCTGAAAAATATCATAACTTGCTGAGTATGGCAAAGATCAAAGGAGCGGTGGCGGTCGACGCGGAGCGTTGTAAAGGTTGCGGCGTGTGTGTGGTGGCTTGCCCGTCGGGGGTGTTGGCCCCTAACGTGTTGGTTAACGGCAAGGGCTATAACTACTCTTATATGGAAAACCCCGACGATTGCACCGGTTGCGCCAACTGCGCGATGGTGTGTCCCGACAGCTGCATCACGGTTTATCGCCGGAAATTCGAAACCGAAGCGAAATGACGATTATGGAAGAGATCAGATTGATGAAGGGCAATGAGGTGATCGCCGAAGCCGCCGTCCGTTGTGGGTGCGACGGTTATTTCGGCTACCCGATCACGCCCCAGTCCGAGGTGCTCGAAACGCTGATGGAACTCAAGCCGTGGGAAACGACCGGTATGGTCGTGCTGCAGGCCGAGAGCGAAATCGCGTCGATCAATATGCTTTATGGCGGCGCTGCGAGCGGCAAACGGGTGATGACTTCGTCGTCGAGCCCGGGGATCAGCCTGATGTCCGAGGGTATCAGTTATCTGGCCGGGGCCGAGTTGCCTTGCGTGATCGTCAATGTGTCGCGCGGCGGCCCGGGGTTGGGTACGATCCAACCGGGACAGGCCGATTATTTCCAAGCGACCAAGGGCGGCGGCCATGGCGACTACAACATGATCGTCCTGGCGCCTTTCTCGGTGCAGGAGATGAATGATTTCCTTGCCTTGTCGTTCGACCTGGCCTTCCAATACCGCACCCCGGTGATGATCCTTTCCGACGGGGTGATCGGCCAGATGATGGAAAAAGTGACCCTCGGCCCGCAACAGCCGCGCCGGACCGACGAGTATATCCTTAAACACTACGGCAGTTGGGCCGTGACGGGCAAAAAGGGCCGCGGGCGCAACATCGTCACTTCCGTGGAACTTGACCCGGCGCGCCACGAACTCTTTAACCTGCGCCTTCAGGAAAAATATCGGCGCATCCGTGAGAGCGAAGTACGCTACGAGCAGATCCACTGCGAAGATGCCGACCACGTGTTGGTGGCCTACGGCTCGTCGGCCCGCATCGGCGAAAAGGTAGTCGAAATGGCGCGTGTGGACGGATACAAGGTCGGCTTGTTGCGCCCGATCACACTATGGCCTTTCCCGATGGAAGCGGTGGGCGCTTTGTCGCGCCGCGTGAAAGGAATGCTGTCGGTCGAAATGAGTTCGGGTCAAATGGTCGAAGACGTGCGTTTGGCGTGCGAAGGTCGGATTCCCGTAGGCCACTATGGCCGGATGGGCGGTATTGTCCATTCGCCGAGCGACGTTTATAACGCGCTGAAAGAGCAGTTCCTGCAAAAATGACGGCTATGGAAAAGATGACTGTTGAGATGAAATCGGAAAACCTCG
>JAITVB010000042.1 GCA_031286025.1 Rikenellaceae bacterium | reverse complement strand
ATCGAAATCATCCCGAAAGCCATTCGAAAATAACCACAAATCATCCTTAAAGTCTGTTTAAAAATATTCCTCTCGTTCTTTTTGTTTCACACCGGTGCTTTTTTCACCCGCCTCACTCGCCGCAGGAACCACTGCGCCTCCTTCGGCAGGCAAAAAAATCACTCGGCGTGAAACAAAAATATCTTCGGTAATATTTTAAACAGACTCTAAAAAAATCACAATTCCCCTCGCCTCAAAAACTACCCCGAAAACATATCCCAAATACCGCCGCCTATCGTAACGGTCATTACGTTAGTCATCATTTTAACACACCGACATGAATCCGGGTTTTACCCCGAAACCCAACTCAAAAACTCATAATTCCTCTCCCCGCAAAAAGAACCTCGCAAAAAAAAGTTAGACACAAATTTGGATATCCGAATTATTATTGCGTAATTTGCGTTACGTTAATGTCGTAACGAAGATTGCGCAAAACATGAGAAACGAGATCGAAAATCCATTCCTTGAGCAGGGTTATGTCAGTCCGAAATACTTTTGCGATCGTGAACGGGAGACTGCCGAGATAATTTCCGCACTGAAAAACGGCAGGAATCTGACCCTTATCTCCCCGCGGCGTATGGGAAAAACAGGTCTTATCAAGCACGTTTTCCACAAACTTCGCGAGCGGCAATCCGATGCCATCACGCTCTATATGGACATTTTCCCCACGCAAAATACGGGTGAATTCATCCGGCTTTTCGCCAGCACGGTGCTCGGACAACTCGATTCTGCGCCGCAAAAGGCGATGTCGCGGATCGCGAAATTCATCAAAAGCATTCGTCCGGTCTTTACGTTGGACGAGTTTTCGGGCACGCCTCAGATGATGATCGACGTGGTTGTAGGCAACGAGCAGACGACGCTCAGGGAGATATTCGACTACCTCGCCTCCGCCGACCGACCGTGTTACATCGCCATCGACGAGTTCCAACAGGTAGCCGAATATCCCGAAAAGGGGCTTGAGGCGGCGTTGCGCACTCATATTCAGGAGTTGCATAACGTTCATTTCATCTTCTCGGGCAGTCGCCAACACGTGATGCAACAGATGTTCCTGTCGGCCAAACGCCCGTTTTACCACAGCACGCAAACCCTTCAAATCGGCAGCATCGACCGGGATGAATATTATAAATTCGCGGACGCGTTCTTCACGGGATCTGGACTTTCCCAAGAGGTTTTCTCATTCGTTTACGACACTTTCGACGGGCATACATGGTACATTCAGGCGATCATGAACCGCCTGTACGCTTACCGAGTCAAGCCTGATATGGTGATGGTTCACAGAGCAATAGAGCAGATCGTCGCTGAAAATACCTATACTTACGAGACTCTCCTTGCGGCCTATCCTTCCGGCAGCGTCCGCCTGCTGAAGGCGATCTCCAAAGAGGGTGCGGTCAGTGAGATCAACTCCGGTGAATTCATCGCCCGCCACCACCTGAAAGCCGCCAGCAGCGTGAACGCCTCCCTGCGTAAACTCCTCGATCGGGAACTGGTCTATCGTTCGCGCGACGGCTACATCGTTTACGACCGCTTTATGGCGATTTGGCTCAGGGGGTTGCCGTATTGAGCGGGCACGCGGGTCGTTACCGGCTCCGGATACAAAACAGAGCCTGTCTCGTTCATCGAGACAGGCTCTTGATTTAGCGCTAAACTATGGCGTGTTAGCATAAGCCCGCACGCCCTAACAAGAATGGTCAGTCTGTTATCGGGCGGACGGACATAGCAAGACTCCTGCGATTTTTACTTCTAATGTTCACGTTACTGTTGGTTAAAGCCAAACTATAGCTGACAACGTCGGACTGCGGCGTAGCCGAGAAGTAATAACCACTCGTGACAGTCACATTCATAGAGTTGTATGGACGAGTTCCTGCGATCGGATAAACTGCGGTCGGACCCTCCCTGTCTGCCTGTGTATAAAAATTATAACCGCCGTTCTGAAAAATTACGGCATTGATGTCGTTCATATTCGCGGATGCTGTGTTTCCCGGCAGAAGGAATCGTGTCCACGCATTGATAGGCGGCATCTTGAAGCCGACGGGGTTAGGGTCGTAAACCGTTTTTACAATCGTGGTATCGGGCATGGCTGCCGATCCAATCGCTGCATTCGGAGCATCCCAAAGGTTGTTGTAGTTTGTCGAACACCAATTACCGTCGAAATTAATCTTCCTTAACGGATTCTTGATCGCCGCTCCCAATGAGAGCTGGGCAGACGAGCTGTTGAACTTGTAAGCCGCACCACCATACCAGAGTGTTCGTTCACCGTCGGCACCGTTGACCAATCCATTGTTTGGCGGCAGAGGGTCTTTACGACCCCAGCTCCAGAATGGGGAGTTGCCTTTAGTTATGACTGACGCAGGTGATTGGAGTACGGTAAAAGTTTCGATGGCGGGGTTCGAGATGCCCGTTTGAGTGATTTTTACTTGAATCTGTCTTGGCTGTGTGCCGTTTCCCGCGCCGTAGTTCATGGTAGTTGCTGTCGCCCAGCCTAAGTTGTACTGCATGAACTCGTAGTGGTCGTCCGTGCGGTTTATCATCAGGTCGGTGGCGGGGGCCGTTGGGCTTACCAGCGGTGTTACCCATATGTGCCAGCTCCACATTATTTCGCCCGCGGTGTTGCGGATGGCTACTACGGCGTTGCCTTGGGCGATGGCGGCCTTGTCGATGTAGAATTGTAGGAAGTGTTTGTCGGAAGTTAACTTTACTTCGGTTACTAATTCCGGGGAGTCCATCCAGACTA
>JAITVB010000206.1 GCA_031286025.1 Rikenellaceae bacterium | reverse complement strand
AGGACGGCGTGTGGGAAGTCGGTGTCCACATCGCCGACGTGACCCACTATGTCAAGGAAAACTCGATCATCGAGACCGAGGCCCGGGAGCGCGCCACATCGATCTACCTGGTCGACCGCACCGTGCCGATGTTGCCCGAACACCTCTCGAACGGCCTGTGTTCGTTGAGTCCGAACGAAGAAAAACTCTGTTTCTCGGCCGTGTTCGAAATGAACGACGAGGGTGAGGTACTCACCACCTGGTTTGGTCGCACGATAATCTTTTCCGACCGCCGCTTTACGTATGAAGAAGCGCAACAGATCATCGAAACCGGTGTTGGCGACTACAAAGACGAAGTATTGACCCTCAACGCATTGGCAAAAAAAATGCGCGCTGCCCGTTTCAAACACGGCTCGATCAATTTTGAACGTGACGAAGCGAAATTCGTCCTCGACGAAAACGGCAAACCACTCCGTGTTTACTTCAAGGAAAATAAAGAGTCGAATCAACTGATCGAGGAATTTATGCTCCTGGCCAACCGCCGCGTGGCCGAGTTTGTGGGCAAGAAACGCAAAGGTGCCGGGGCCGAACGTACATTCGTTTACCGCATCCACGACACGCCCAAACCCGACAAGATGGACGAGTTCCGCCGGTTCATCACCCGCTTCGGCTACGGAATCAAGGCCCAGACCTCGCGCACGTTGGCCCGGGAGATCAACCGCCTGATGCGTGAAATTGCCGGTAAAAAAGAGGAAAACATCATCTCGACCCTCGCCATCCGTTCGATGGCCAAGGCGACCTACTCGACGACCAACATCGGCCACTACGGATTGGCATTCGATCACTACGCCCACTTCACCTCGCCCATCCGCCGCTACCCCGACATGATGGTCCACCGCTTGTTGGCCCACTACCTGGCGGGCGGGTCGTCGGCCGACCGCGAATGCTTCGAGGCGCAGTGCGAACACTCGTCGGCGATGGAGATCCGCGCCTCGGAAGCCGAACGCGCCTCGGTCAAGTACAAAATGGTCGAATTTATGGCCGACAAGTTGGGACAGGAATTCGACGGCGTGATCTCGGGCGTGGCCGAATGGGGCATCTACGTCGAATTGGACGAAACGAAGATCGAGGGCATGGTGTCGTTCCGCAACATGACCGACGACTACTACGTTTTCTGCCCCGAGCACTACGAAGCCGTCGGCCACACCAATGGCCGCAAGTTCGCCCTCGGCGATCCTGTTCGGATCAAGGCCCTGCGCGCCGACCTCCAACGCAAGCAACTCGACTTCGCCATGGTGGCGAAATACGATTTTCATACACGTAAGAAAGACGTGATCGGCTGATTCTTTTAAAAATAAAAAGGGATCGCCCAAAGACAAAATAAATCGTACTTTTGGACTTGTCTCCCAAGGTATCGGACTCCTTAACCTAACTTAAAATCCCAAACCGATGAAAAAAATCTTCGCTTTTACATTGGCCCTTGCGGCAGTGGCCTGCGGAAAACCGTCCGATCCGGAAGGCATTGCGCTTTTCCCGTCGAACGGCGCCAAAAATGTCAATCCCGACACCCGTCTCGTGCTCACCTTTGCCGGTAAACCCGCACTCGGCACCGAAGGGATCATCCGTATCTTCGATGCCCAAACCGGCAAGCAGGTCGACAGTCTCGATCTGAGTATCCCTGCCGGCCCAAGACCCCGCTCGCGGAGAACGGCCGCCCCCGGCGGCGCTCCCGTGGCTCCCCCGGCCATCGAGGCCATTTATTCGCCGACCCCTTATCCTTACGCAACCACCGACTTTACGAACAGGAACACCGTACCCGGCACCCCATCGGGTGAAGCGATGCGCGATACGGCCACCTACCAGTTGACGATCATCGGCCGTTTCACCGACGGTTTCCACTTCCACCCGGTAATCATCCGCGACAGCGTGGCCACGATCTATCCCCATAATAACCTGCTCGAATACGGCAAGAAATACTATGTGACGATCGACGAGAGTGTCTTCACGGTCGACTCGACCGCTTTCGCCGGCATCGGCCCCCAAGCGTGGGTCTTCTCGACCAAGGCTGCGGGCCCGGCGGCCGATGCGCGTAAACTCACCGTCAGCGCTGACGGCACAGGCGACTTCAATACCGTGCAGGGTGCGATGGACGCCATCCCCGATTTCAGCGCCGAAAAATGGGAAGTGTTCGTCAAGAACGGCCAGTACGAAGAAATCGTTTATTTCCGCAACAAGAGCAACGTGTCGATCGTGGGCGAAAGCCGCGACGGCGTCCATGTGTTCTACGCCAACAGCGAAGTATTCAACCCCCATCCGATCAACCTCAAGACCAACGAGTGGCCCGGCACCTTCCCCTCGCGCCGCGCCGCTTTCATGGCCGATAATTGCACCGACGTCCGCTTCGAAAACCTCACCATCGAAACGACCTTGTACGGCCAGGCCGAAGGCCTGCTGCTGATGGGCGAACGCTACTACCTGAAAAACGTCCGCGTCATCGGCTCGGGCGACGCCCTGCAGGTCAACGGCTCGGCCTATTTCGTCGATTGTGAGATCAACGGCGCAGGCGACACCGTTCTCGGTCGCGGCGCTGCCTTCTTCCAACACTGCCTGCTTACCAGCAACGGCACTTTCATGTGGATCCGCAACACCCGGGCCAATCATGGCAACATCTTCGTCGACTGCACCTTCAGGGCCACCGGCCAACGCCCGACCAACCTCGCCCGCGCCCCGAGGAACAACCTTGCCGGATATCCCTATGCCGAAGCCGTGCTCATCAACTGCACCCTCGAAAACATCGTGCCCGAAGGATGGGGCGAAGTCTATGACGCCTCAAACCTCCATTACTGGGAATTCAACAGCAAGAACCCTGACGGGACCCTTGTCGACGTTTCAAAACGGTCCAAAGATTCCCGCCAACTCGACGCCGTAAAAGACGCCGAACTGATCGCCAACTACTCCAACCCCGCCTGGGTGCTCAACTGGAACCCCAACGAGTCACAATAGCGAGTTTCAAGGAGGTGACCGTACCGGTATAGACTTCTTTCCATTGTATAAAAATCTCTTGTGCGAGGGCTGAAAATGTAGCGCAGCGGGTAAAAGCCCGCTGCGCTACATTTAAAAGACCGGCCTCATACAGGGCAGATTTCATTGAAATTTGCCTGAAAGAACGGCCCGTGCGTATTGAACCCAGTCGGTGAGCTATCGCTTTTTCATCGGCACAAAGGGTTTCTTCTCCGCCACATTCCGATAAGCCGGACGGATAATCCGCTTGCTGTCAAAGTTCAATTCCTCGATCCGGTGGGCCGTCCACCCCGTAATGCGCGACATCGCGAACAACGGCGTATAGACTTCCTGCGGCAGCCCGATCATCTCATACACAAATCCCGAGTAAAAATCCACATTCGCGCAAACCCTCTTATTGACCTTCTCGCCCTTGAACGACATAAACACCTCGACCGCGCGCTCTTCCAACAGTTCCAGGAACGCAAACTCCTCCTGCCGTCCCTTTTCTTTCGCCAACTCGCGCGCCCACTCCTTGAGCACCAACGCACGCGGGTCGGAAACCGTGTAAACTGCATGCCCGATCCCATAGA
>JAITVB010000191.1 GCA_031286025.1 Rikenellaceae bacterium | reverse complement strand
ACCTTTGTGTTGGAAATTTGTAAAGCAAAATCCGGAGATGAAGATTGCCATTGCCCAATTGAACTACACCATCGGTAATTTCGACGAGAACAAAGCCAAGATTGCCTCAAGTATCAGGCGGGCCAAAGCGGACGAGGCCCGAATCGTCCTCTTCTGCGAACAGGCCATCAGCGGTAAGCCGGCCTACGACCTGTTAAACAATGTGGTCTTTCTCGAAAAATGCAGGGAAACCCTCAAGGAAGTCGCCGCCGAATGCGACGGTATTACCGCCATCATCGGCCTTCCGCTGTTGACCGACCAGGGCACGATCAGCGCCGCCGCCATCGTTGCCGATAAAAAGGTGACCAAATACATCGGCAAACAAAATGTCTCGTCACGCGAGGAGCTCCATCACCTCGATAATTCCAAAGGTTACGGGTTTGTCGAGGTCGACGGCAAAAAGGTGGCCGTCTTCATCGGTTCCGATATCCGCTATTTTTCTGAAGAGTTCGGCAACCAGGCCGACCTGATCGTCAGCCTCCAGTCATCGCCTTATGCGCGTGGCGTGGTGCAAAACCGCTACGATTTTTTTTCGAAACTGGCTTTCCGCACTGCGAGCCACGTGGTTTACCTCAATCATGTGGGGGGCCACACCGACTTGGTTTATGACGGATCCTCCGCATTTTTCAACCGGCAAGGAGAGGCGATTGCTTTTTTGCAGAAATTCGAAGAGGACTACGTGATCGTCGACACCTGTGCCGACAATCCGGTGCTCGGGATCCCCGAACAGAATAAAACCGCCAATGTTTACCGGGCGATCAAACTCGGCCTGCACGACTATTTTACGAAGAATGGGTTCAAAAAAGCCTGTCTGGGCCTCTCGGGCGGGATCGACTCGGCGGTGGTGGCCGCGTTGGCGGCTGAAACACTCGGGCCGGAAAATGTGAAGGTGCTGCTGCTGCCGTCGGCATTTTCGAGCGACCATTCGGTCGAGGATGCGGTGGTGTTGGCCGAACGGTTGGGGGTCGAGTATTCGATCGTGCCGATTTCCGACACTTACGACGTGATGCTCAAATCGCTGCAAAGCGCATACGGTCGGTTGCCGTTCGACGTGACCGAGGAAAATATCCAGTCGCGCCTGCGAGCGGTGTTGTTGATGGCGTTTTCGAACAAGTTCGGCCATATCCTTCTTAACACGGCCAACAAGAGTGAATCGGCCGTGGGATACGGCACGCTCTATGGCGACACGGTGGGGGCGATCAGTATTTTGGGCGATCTGTACAAGACGGAAGTTTTCGATCTGGCACGTTACCTGAACCGCGAAAGAGAGATCATACCCCAACATACGATGACTAAAGCGCCGTCGGCCGAGTTGCGTCCCGAGCAGAAAGACACCGATTCACTGCCGCCCTACGACGTGTTGGACGCTATCCTTTATCGCCTGATCGAGGAAAACCAGACGGTCGACGAGATCATCACCGCAGGCTTTGACAACGGTACGGTCAAACGGGTCTACGAACTGTTGATCCGCAACGAGTACAAGCGTTACCAGTTCTGTCCGGTGTTGCGGCTTTCGACCTGTACCCTGGGCAAGGACCGGATACTGCCGCTGACCTACAAATTCGAATCCCTGTTATAATTTAGAAAACCACATCGAGCGATGATGTCGACCCCGAATGATATCACGCACCGCGGTCGCGTGGTGGAGGTGCACGAGGGGGCGGTGTCGGTCGCGATCGTTGCCCGGGCGGCTTGCGGGTCGTGCCGGGTCAAGGGTGCTTGCGGCATGGGTGAGCGCGCCGAAAAAGTCTTTTTTGTGCCTGTCGATGGTTTTTATGCCTATCGGGTGGGAGAGGAGGTCGAGTTGTCGATCACGCGGGCAATGGGCCTTAAAGCGGTCGCGGTGACGTATCTCACGCCGATGCTGCTGATGACGGGCACCTTGGTCGGTGCGCCCCGGATTGGAGTGAACGAGGGGCTCGCTGCACTTTTAACGCTCGGGGTGCTTGCCGTTTACTATATTTTTATATATTTGTTGCGCCAAAAGATCCCCTGGGGGATCATTGTGAAGGTGTCGCCCGCTTCGGACAACGACGCGACGATCGACTGCGAGCAGGCAAAATGATGAAAAATTCTCCGGTTAAACCGCCGGAGAAGGTTTTTGTCTCTTTGTTTCGGGTCGATTTTATTATGGAATACAACTGCAAAAAAATACGAAAAACGGTTTATAATGAGTCTGTTGCTGTCTACGATACTGACGCTCTGCGTCTTGGGTGTGCTGTCTGCGGTAATCCTGTATGTGGTCGCCCGGAAGTTCAAGGTGTACGAAGACCCCCGCATCGACGAAGCGGAAGCCATGCTTCCCGGCGCGAATTGCGGGGGTTGCGGTTTTCCGGGGTGCCGGGGGTTGGCCGGCGCGTTGGTGAAGGAGGACGATATTTCGGCCTTGTTCTGCCCGGTGGGCGGAGCCGGGGTGATGACGGCCGTGGCCGTCTACTTGGGGAAAGCCGCCCCCGAGCGCGAACCGCAGGTGGCGGTGGTGCGTTGCGGCGGGTCGTGCGGCAACCGTCCGCGGACGAACACGTTCGATGGCGCGTCGTCGTGTGCCGTGATGTCGTCGCTCTACGCGGGCGATACGGCGTGCAGCCACGGCTGCCTGGGCAAGGGCGATTGCGTCGTGGTGTGCAACTTCGACGCGATTTTTGTGAATCCCGAAACCGGTCTGCCGGAGGTGGACGAGGAAAGATGTACCGCTTGCGGCGCCTGCGTAAAAGCATGCCCGAAAGGGGTTATCGAACTGCGCCGTAAGGGCCCGAAAGGCCGTCGCGTCTTCGTTTCCTGCATCAGCAAGGACAAGGGGGCGATTTCGCGCAAAGCTTGCAACGTTTCTTGCATCGCCTGTACGAAATGTCAGAAAGTTTGTGCGTTCGAGGCGATTACGATCGAGAATAGCCTGGCCTATATCGACTCGAACAAATGTAAATTGTGTCGCAAATGTGCGCCCGAGTGTCCGACCCGTGCGATTCGGGAGGTGAATTTCCCGCCGCGCCTTGTGAGGGTGGCCGAATCTGAGGCGAAGGTTGGAACAAAGGCCGAGGTTGTTGACGTAGAACCTGAAAACAAGTAGTACCATGTCGAAAACATTCAAGATAGGCGGGATTCACCCGTCGGACAGCAAATTGAGCCGTGGCGCGGCAATCGAGGTGTTCGGCCTACCGCAGACGGTGACCATCCCTGTCGCGCAACACATCGGGGCCCCGGCCGTGACGTGCGTGGCCAAGGGCGACCAGGTGAAAACGGGCCAGGTGATCGCTACGGCGGCCGGTTTCGTGTCGAGTAACATCCACTCGTCGGTGTCGGGCGTGGTGACATCCGTCGACGACGTGCCCGATGCCGGCGGCATGCGCCGCAAAGCCGTGACCATTCAGGTCGAAGGCGACCAATGGGCCGAAGGTATCGATCGTTCGGACAAACTGATGAGCAGTGTCACGCTCTCGGCCAAAGAGATCGTCGAAAAAATCACCGCAGCCGGCATCGTAGGGATGGGGGGGGCGACGTTCCCGACCCACGTCAAACTGTCGATCCCTCCCGGAAAGAAGGCCGAGTGCCTGATCATCAACGGTGTGGAGTGCGAGCCGTACCTCACGTCCGACCACCGGGTGATGCTCGAACGCAGCGAAGAGCTTTTGGTGGGGGTGCAAATCCTTTGCAAGGCCCTCGGCGTGGAAAAGGCGTATATCGGTATCGAGAAGAATAAACCCGACGCCATCGCCCACCTGAAAGGCTTAGTGTCAAAATATCCCGGCGTGGAGGTTGTGCCGTTGAAAGTTCAATACCCGCAGGGTGGTGAAAAACAACTGATCGATGCCGTCGTCGGCCGCCAGGTGCCCTCGGGTGCGCTACCGATCGAGGTGGGCGCCGTGGTGCAGAATGTCGGTACCGCCTTGGCCGTTTATGAAGCCGTGCAAAAGAATAAGCCCTTGATCGAACGCGTGGTCACAGTGACAGGAAAGTCCGTAAAAACGCCGGCGAACTATCTGGTGCGGATCGGTACGCCGATCGAGGCGCTGATCGAGCGCAGCGGCGGTGTGCCCGACGACTGCGAAAAGATCGTCAACGGCGGCCCGATGATGGGCCGTGCGCTGAGCAATCCCACCGCCCCGGTGACCAAAGGCACTTCGGGCATCCTGCTGATGCGGACCAAAGAGGCGCGCCGTCCGGCGGCCACGACGTGCATCAGCTGTGCCAAATGCGTGGCGGTATGCCCGATGGGCCTCGAACCCTACCTGATTTATAAGTTGGCCTGTAAGACGATGTTGGCCGAAGCCGAGGAGCATCGCGCGACCGATTGCATCGAGTGCGGCAGTTGTTCCTACGCTTGTCCGGCGGCGTTGCCACTTCTGGATCGTATTCGCCTGGCCAAGGCCGGGGTGATGAAGATCGCGCGCGAGCGGGCCATCAAGCAGAAATAAAAAATTGCAACCATAATGGAGAAGAAACTGATTATATCCCCCTCGCCCCACATCCACGGCGTCGACAAGACCTCGCGGCTGATGCGCGACGTGGTGATCGCACTGCTGCCGGCGTTTGCCGTTTCGGTAGTGGTTTACGGGGTGAACGCGTTGGTGGTGACGGGTTTGTCTGTTGTTTCGTGCGTGCTGTTCGAATTCCTGATCCAGCGTTACCTGCTGCGCGGGCCGCTGACGATCAACAACTGGTCGGCCGTCCTGACGGGGCTGCTGTTGGCTTTCAACCTGCCGGGCACGTTGCCCGCCTGGCAGATCGTGATGGGGTGTTTCGTGGCGATCGCTGTGGCCAAGATGCCCTTCGGGGGATTGGGGCGCAACCTGTTCAACCCGGCATTGGTAGGCCGTGTTTTCCTGCTGATCTCATTTCCGGTGCAAATGACTTCATTCGCTCCGGTGACCCGTGCCGCGACCGACGCCATGTCGGGCGCTACGCCGCTCGCCTTTGTGAAAGAAGCGTTGAAGAAAGGCATGGGCCTCGACCAGATCATGCCCGATCTGCCGTCGTACAGCGATATGCTTTTCGGCTTCCGCTCGGGTTCGTTGGGCGAAATCGCCGCGTTGGCGTTGATCGTCGGTTTCATCTACCTGCTGTGGCGCAAAGTGATCACGTGGCATATCCCGGTGTTTGTCATCGGCACGATGACAGCATTCAGCGGCATATTGCACCTGGCCGATCAGGCGCACTACATCTCGCCCCTGTTCCACCTGATGGCCGGCGGTACGTTGCTCGGCGCGATCTACATGGCGACCGACTACGTCACCTCGCCGATGAATACCCGAGGGATGCTCATTTACGGCGTCGGTATCGGGCTGATCACGATCCTGATCCGTGTGTTCGGGGCCTATCCCGAGGGAATGTCGTTCGCGATCCTGATCATGAACGCTACGGTGCCACTGATCAACAAGTATGTGAAACCGCGCCGTTTCGGCCTCGCCCCGGCGAAGAGATAGGAGGAGGAAGATGGAAAGTACATTGAAAAATATGGTGGTTGTCCTGTTGCTGATCACCCTGGTTTGCTCAGCGGCGGTAGGGTTGGTCTATAAAGTGACCGCCGAACCTATCGCCGCGGCCAAGGACGCCAAAATTTCAGGCGCGATCGCCTTGGTCGTTCCTACATTCGACAACAACCCGGCCGAAAACCCGATGACCAAAGAGGTCGACGGCGGGGTGATGACCGTCTATACCGCCACCCAAGGCGGCCAAGTCATGGGTTATGCTGTCGAGACCTTCACCAACGAAGGCTTCGGCGGTACGATCAAACTGATGGTAGGCTTCCTGCCCGACGGTTCGATCTCGCACATCGAGGTGATCGAACAGAAAGAAACCCCCGGCCTGGGCGACAAGATCGACAAGAGCAAGTCGGACTTCAGCCTGCAGTTCGAAGGGAAGAGTCCGGCCGATTTCAAGTTGTCGGTCAGGAAAGACGGTGGCGATGTAGATGCGATCACTGCCTCAACGATCTCTTCGCGCGCCTATTGCGACGCGGTGGAACGCGCCTACAACCTTTTGCAGACCATTAAACGGTAGGAGGACGGAGATATGAGTAAATTTCAACTGTTTGCCAAAGGGTTGATCAAGGAAAACCCGGTTTTTGTCCTGCTGCTCGGGATGTGTCCCACCCTGGGAACGACCACCTCGGCCATCAACGGGATGGGGATGGGCATCGCCACGATGTTCGTGCTGATGCTGTCGAACATGGCGATCGCGCTGATCCGCAACGTGGTGCCCGATAAGGTGCGCATCCCGTGTTTCATCGTGGTGATCGCGTCGTTCGTGACGGTGGTCGAGTTGCTGATGCAGGCGTTTGTGCCTGACCTTTATGCTACACTCGGGGTGTTCATCCCGTTGATCGTGGTCAACTGCATCATCCTCGGCCGTGCCGAAGCCTTTGCGTCGAAGAATACCGTGTTCGACTCGATGCTCGACGGGTTGGGCATCGGCGTGGGTTTCGTGTTGGCGTTGACCGTCCTTGGCGGCACTCGCGAACTGTTGGGCGCGGGCTCGCTTTTCGGCCGCAAGTTCATCACCGGCGACGGCATCCTGATCTTCGTCCTCGCTCCGGGCGCCTTTATGGTGTTCGGTTTCCTGATGGTGTTGTTCAATAAGTTGAGCGCCCGATTAAACCCTAAAGCGAAGTAGACCTATGGAATATTTTATCATCGTTATCAGCGCGATATTCGTCAACAATATCGTCCTGTCACAGTTCCTGGCGATCTGTCCTTTCCTGGGCGTTTCGAACAAGGTAAGCACTTCGATCGGGATGGGGATGGCCGTAACGTTTGTGATCGGCCTCTCGTCGATCGTGGCCTATCTGATCCAGTATTATGTGTTGGTGCCGCTTCATATCGAGTATATGCAGACGATCGTCTTCATCCTGCTGATTGCCGCTCTGGTGCAAATGGTCGAGATCATCCTCAAGAAGATCAGCCCCGCGCTGTATCAGGCGTTGGGGGTTTTCCTTCCGTTGATCACGACCAACTGCGCGGTGCTCGGGGTGGCGATCCTGTTGGTGCAGAAAGAGTTTAACCTGTTGCAGTCGTTTACGTTCGCCGTCTCGACGGCTCTTGGGTTTATGTTGGCCTTGGTCTTGTTTGCCGGCTTGCGCGAACGCCTCGATCTGGAAGAGCAGCCCAAATCGATGAAGGGCCTCCCCATCATCCTGATTACCGCCAGTATACTGGCCATGGCTTTCATGGGCTTTTCGGGGTTGGTGTAGGATTCGCTGTTCGGAAACGGGCCGTTATTCTTTTTGTAGAAACCCGTCAATGATAATGAACTCCCTCGAACCTCGTTCTAAGATGTGGCACCCGTGGCACAGGTGCCATAAGTTAAGTGCCGGATGTGTTGTGCATAGCTATGTCTAATCTGGTTCAGTTCCGCATCGTTCCCGCCAAACGGGATGTAGAACATATCACGCCCCGGAACCGACGCTGCGGAGCGAACGCAAAAAGGCAAGCCCGCAGGGGCTTGCCTTTTTGTTGAGCCGCGAGGAGGAGACCGAAAGTCAACGAACCGGAACGGCCATGCCCCCGACAGGCGGTATAAACTTGCGGGCGGCGGACAGGGTGTGGAAAAAATCTTCCGAAATTATGGTTCTTCGGATGGATGTATTACCTTTGTCGAAGCAACGGACGTTATTTGAAAAGAGCGAAAAACAAAGTGTATCAGAGCACTTTACGCCTTACCCTTACTTATCCGTTGCCCGTCTTCACGCGAAGGTCTTTTATCTAACTTACAGTCGGGAATTTATCCGCTGATTGCTTCAAAGGTACACATTTTTCGAAAAATATTTGCTTGCTTTGTATTGCCGTTTTACATAATCCCTGTCCGATGTTCGCCCGTATCCGCGACTATGCCCGTCTGGTAAAATTCAGCCACACCGTTTTTGCGATGCCTTTTGCGTTGGCCGCGTTCTTTCATGCGGTGCAGGACATGGATGGCGGGTTCCCGTGGGTGTTGCTGCTGAAAGTGTTGCTGTGTATGGTGTTGGCGCGCAATGCGGCGATGGCGTTCAACCGCTATGCCGATCGTCGGATCGATGCGCTCAATCCCCGGACGCGCCGTCGGGAAATTCCGGCCGGGGTGATTTTGGCGCGCAGTGCGTTGATCTTTACGATCGTCAATGCGACGCTTTTCATTGCCGTGGCGGCATGGATCAATCCGTTGGCTTTTAAACTGTCGCCTGTGGCGCTGCTTGTGGTCCTCGGATATACCCTCACGAAACGTTTTACGTGGCTGTGCCACATAGCGATCGGGTTGGCGCTGTCGATCGTTCCGATGGCGGCTTATATTGCCGTGACAGGCCATTTTTCAGGCGGGATGATTTGGCTGTCGGCGCTTGTACTCACCTGGGTGGCAGGGTTCGATATCATCTATTCGCTGCAGGATATCGCCTTCGACCGGGCCAACGGCGTCTTTTCGATCCCGGTGCGGCTCGGGGCGTGGGGGGCGTTGGGCATGAGCGCATTCCTGCACCTGCTGACGGTTTGGTTTACGTTGAAGATAGGCTTTGTCGTGGACGGTCGTTTTTTCTACCG
>JAITVB010000180.1 GCA_031286025.1 Rikenellaceae bacterium | reverse complement strand
TATAAGTGTTTGGCCAGGTAAGCGTCGTGTTTTGCTTGATTTCGTAGTCGGTCGAACCGTCGCCGAGATCGAACGTATCGTCATCACGAGGTTCGGGTTCGGGATCGTTTTCGCAACTTACGGCAAAAACCGCTGTCAGAAGAAGGCAGGCTGCTGCCATCCATTTCAAATTCATTTTCATTTTCTTTATCTGTTAAGTGAATGTAATTGTTTAAAACTTTACCGACAGGCCGGCCGAAACCGACTGGCTTGGATTATACCTTCGTGTAACCTGTTGGCGTTCATGTGCCACCCCGTCTTTCACGAAGTGCGGGAACTGTTTGTAGACGACGTCTTCGGAGAAGATGTCCTTTACCGAAGCACGCAGTTCCACCCGTTGGCTTATCTTTTTGGAGACCGTAAAGTCAAGTGAGTTGCGAGGTATTTCATACGAGTCCGGGATGAGCGTATTCGGGTCGGGATTGATGCTGTTCGACTTGCCGAGGCCGACAATCCGTTTCCCGATGCGGTTGTAGAGCAGCGCCATATCGAATCCCGCTTTTTCGGAACTGTAATAGAGGCCCGCGTTCACGATATAGGGCGACTGTCCCTGCATCGGCCGGTCGGGTTCGGAGACCACTTCACCCGGACGGAACGTTACGTTGCTCTCTATCCATGCGGCGTTGAGCACCAACGAAAAGTTGCGCAGGCTCAGGAAATCCAGTTTTTTCCGGACATCAAGCTCGAAGCCCCAACTGACGGCCCTGTCTGCGTTTTCATACATATAGCGCAGGGTTCCGCCCATATCGACGAACGTCCACTCGATCGGGTTGCGGAAATGCTTGTAGAATGCGCCGATACTGACCGTCTCGCCATTCTCCGGATAGAATTCGTACCTTAGGTCGAGGTTGTCGACCAAGGCCGTTTTCAAGTCGGGATTCCCTCCGATCTCGCTGAACAGGTCGAAGTCGTAATATACTGCGGGGGAAAGTTCCCGCAGTTCCGGACGGTTGACCGAGCGGCCGTAGGCTGCTCTTGCCTGATGTTTGTCGTTGAATTTGTAAGTCAGGTTTATCGAAGGAAGCAGGTTCAGTTCCTGTACCGTACGGGTGGTCATCAATCGTTGGTCGCCGGCGTTGGTCCGGTCGTAGGTCAACTCCGTGGTGTGGCTCTCCAGTCGGACGCCCGCATAGATATTGAGGTCTCCTGCGGGTATGTCGAGGGCGCCGTATGCCGCACCGTAGTAAACCTTGGCCGAATAGGCGTCGGTCTTGCGGGTAATCTCGTCGATATAAACCTTGTCGGCTCCGAGATACTGCTCCTGCAACATCTCTTGGAAAGGCAGCAACAGATAGGCCTGCCGTTGGTCGTACGAAAGTTTGTCGTAACGGTAAATAAACTCCCTTGGGGTATACTCCCGCGTGCGGAACTCTCCATATAGGCCTGTTTTCAGGGTCGGCCTGAATTTCCCGATATGCAGCGGCTGTTTATGGTTTGCCGCCGCCGATACGATATGGTCGTCCAGGGTTTGGAAATAGCGTTTGATATTATCGTTGCGGAGTTCTACGGAAGGTATATCGGCAAGGCTTCCGATCCCCGCCTGATAGACGGCGATCCTCCTGTCGGGTTCGTTCCGGTTTGCATACGAGTAACCGGCATCCCAACCGAACGTCCCGCCACGCTCCAGGTCGTGCGTACCCGAAAACTGTCCAGTGTAGGTCAGCCGTGAGGAGTAGAGCATTTCGGTCTGTTTCTGATAATAAATCCCCGAGGTTTCGCTCGTTCCGGTGCGTTCCGTCAGGCGGTTGCGCCCCAACAGGTTGAACAGGTTGCGGAACTCGATCCGGTTCGAGGAATTCGGCACGAAAGACCAGTTGTGCATTGCGCCGGTCCGCACCTCGTTGGAATATTGATTGTCCGCGTAATTATTCCAATGGACAGGGCTGTCGGTGTCAACCGACCAGATACCGTAACGGGCATTCTTTATATCCTCGATCGTCTTGAATGTATTGCTGTAATTCACTGCGGTAATGTTGCCGATCGTTTTGCCGTTTTCGGTTTCGAAGCGACGGGCGACCATCAGCGTGAGGCGTTGGTCGGGCAGCGGAGTACTGTTCTTTATCCGCCAGTCGTTGTTGAATCCGGTTCGGGTCAGCCGTGTCAGTTCAGCCGGATCGGTTACGTTGCCCAAGTGGGCCGGAAAAGATCCTGACAACGGGCGTTTACCCGCGTCGAAGCCCAGAAAATCGGTACCGCTTCCCGGGTTGATTCGAAAATCGCTGAACCGTGTCTTTACGTTGAAACCGGTTTGATAGCCGATTTCCACACGATTCTCATCGGGTATGCTTTTAGTCGTAATCTTCACGAACCCGCCGGAAAAATCGCCCGGAACCTCCGGAGACGGCGACTTGTACACCAACAGGTTGTCGATCTGGCTACCGGGTATCAGGTCAAACGAAAAGGCGCGGCTGTCGGTCTCGGTACTGGGCACTGCCAACCCGTTGATCCATGCGTTGTTGTAGCGTTGCGAAAGTCCGCGAACGATAATAAAGCGGTCGTCGATAATCGTAATCCCCGGCACACGCTTCACCACCTCCGATGCCGTCCGATCGGGGCTTTTGGCAATTTGCGCCGCCGATATGCCGTTGGTTATCTGCGGGGCCATTCTTACGGTGCCTACCATCGCGTTTTCCGTATTACTGCTCCGTCTGACGCGGACCGTTACTTCCCCCAGTTCCGTTACCTCTTCCTCCAACCGCACATCGAGACCGGTCATATCGCCTTGCACATCGATTTCCATTTCCTCGCCCCTGTACGACACAAGGGAAAAAACGAGCGTCTGCTTTCCTGCCGGAACTCCGGTTATGGAATAGTTGCCGTTCACATCCGCAGCGCTACCCTTATAGATGTCTTTTATGAATACCACAGCGCCGGGTACAGGCTCGGAAGTTTTGGCATCGCGGACAGTACCGGATATGGTGAACGTAATGTCTGCCGCCCATGAAGCGCCGATGGAAAAATAAGAAACCGCCGTGAAAAAGAGGAAAATTCTGAATTTACCGTACATCGTCTTGTTGTTTATCTCATCATTTGTCGATGCAAAGTAACGGCGGGTATGTTACACCGAATTTTCGATTCTGTTATAATTCGGTTAAGATTCAGAATTTATACTGTAACCGCAGAGTGAATACGTTGTCATGCAAATCGGTCGCGTATTCCGACAAGTTTTCGGACTTTTCATTGTCCGCCATTTCATAATAGGCCTGTAGGCGAATGTTGTTGTTCGCGCGCCACAACAACCCGAAGCCGAGTGTATCATAGGTAATATCGCCCTTGCCCGTGCCTTTTTGCCCGATCTCATCTTTCGCCACCTTTGTATTGGGGTCGTACCGGTCGTATTTTACGACTGCGGAAACAGGCCATGTTCCGAAGTCCTGCACAAGCATGAAGTAGCCGCCGTTGAAATTCCTTATATAGGTATCTGTTGCCGGAAGCACGGAGGCGTTGGGACTTTTACCGGATGAAGCTCCTCCGGGTTGGGTTCCGAAAAGGTATTCGCCTCTCAACTGTGTCATTCCCGCAGGAGTGACAATGCTGAACCGGCCATCCAGTCCGAAATATTCGCGCCTTGCGAATTTCCCTTCGTTGGAAATATCGTCATCCAATACGAAGGCATTATCCCGCATGGCATATACATTTTCCGTTCCCTGGTATACTCCGCCGTTATAGTAGGATACCCCAAAACCAAAGTTGATATTGTTACCGACAACTTTGTTCGCAGACAGATGGCCGATAAAATCTTTGCGGCTGTCGATTTCCTGTTTGATCCCGTTTCCGGCAAATAACCCCGCTTCCAATTTGAGGAAATTCCAAGGAGATGTTTTTGCCGCCTGAAACGTGAACATCCCGCCCAAATCGCGTTCGTCAGGGAAAAGCGTCTGGAAGATCATCGAGCGTTCGGGCGATTCGCGCAGGGACGACGAGTAACTGATCTCATAGCCGAACGGACGGTCGAACACACCGGCCTTGAGAGCCACAGACCGAACCCACGGATCTTTGATGTTCAGGTAAGCGTCCTTGATTCCGACGCCCTTTTCCGTGATATCCAGTTGAAACACGCCGGAAACGATGCCTTCCTCGTATGCGAATTTAATGCGCCCGCGCCGGATGCCGATGCGACTGAAAGATTGTTCCGGCTGCTCGTTTGCAGAACCGACCTTCAGAGAGGCATCCTTTTCGCCATACTGAAACTGTGTCTGAATATAACCGGAAACTTTCAGCTTTTGCGACACTTCAACGATTTCCTCAAGTGTTTGTACCTGCTGCTCCAGTTTCTCCATCGGGATCGATTCCGGTTCCTGTTGTTGCGCAAAGCCTGCCGTATAGAGGAGTAGACCGCCAAGCAAAAGGGGCGTCTTTTTCATTTTCCTGCTGATTTTGATTTTTACATTATTGTTTTGCCGCAAAAGTACTGACCCTCTGTTACGCCGGGTTTTCGATTCTGTTACAAATAGGTTAAGATTACGAATCGGTTACATACTCGTGATATTGTACCTCAAAAAAATGAAAAGGCGACCCCTTACGGGGCCGCCTTACAAGTCACTAAATATTTATTATTCAGCGTTTCCCAAAATAATACCCATCAATATTCCTCTTCGTTGAAGAAGAAATCATCCTTGCTCGGGTAGTCGGGCCAGATGTCTTCTATGCTTTCGTAGACTTCGCCTTCGTCTTCAATCTCCTGGAGGTTTTCGATCACCTCAAGCGGAGCGCCCGAACGTACGGCGTAATCGATCAATTCATCTTTCGTAGCGGGCCAGGGAGCGTCTTCCAGTTTCGACGCCAACTCTAATGTCCAGTACATAGGGTTATAGTTTTATGGGTATTTTCTTACTTTTATTGGGACGACAAATATATACAATTTTTTATTTCCCCGGTATCCAAACCAACTCTTCGATATTAAATTCCCGTGAAATTTTTCGGCCCAACACATAAAGGTAGTCCGACAAGCGGTTGAGATAACCTACTGCAAGCCAATGCTCATCGGTGTCGGCGTCGATTTTGGTCGCCTCGCGCTCGGCTCGGCGGCAGACGGTGCGCACCACGTGCGCGAGCGACACCAACGGATGCCCGCCCGGCAAGGTGAAATTCCGTAAAGGGGGCAATTCGGCCTGCAGGCAATCGATCCGCGCTTCGAGGAAGGCGGTACCGCCGGTCAACGTATTGACCACGGCAGGCGCGGACTCTCTTTCTGTGGCAAAGATGCTGCCTGCGGTCATCAGGTCGCCCAACACACGGAGCAGATCGCCCTTATATTCTTCGAGGGCTTCGCCGTCCATTCCATCGCGCAGGCAGGCCGCCTGGGCCATCAGTTCATCGACCGCGCCATAGGCTTCGACTCGCGGATCATGCTTCGCCACCCGGCGACCGCCGACCAGGGTGGTTGTGCCCCGGTCGCCTGTTTTTGTGTAGATTTTCATATACCGACGGTTTTTGCTTTTCTTATCCGATTATCATACTGAATTACACCGGATTTTGTAATGTTGCGGCCGCAGCTTCGGATCGAAGAAAAAATACCACGTTTTATAGCGGTCGACGCTCACGCAATATTTCCCGCTACGAATCTTCCGGCAGATTCCGTATCGTTCGGGACGCCGGTCGACGCCGCACACCACCAGACACGCAAGGCCGTCGGATCGTGTGGACAACAAGTCGCGGGCCGCGGCTTCGATAGTGTCGGGCGAGGTGTCACCGGCTTCGGTGAGCGGACACCCGAGATACTCTTCGAGCGTCATCCGCCGCTCGATCCATACCCTCCGCACCAACCCGTACATGAACGGCGAATGAATGGCCCGGCCACGCCAATGGCGAAAGGCAAGCAGGTTGTTCAGCCAACGGGTTGTCCGGAAGCGGAGATTGCGCATGGTCGCTTATTTATACAACCGTCCGGCCACGCGACCCGTGGAGAGGGCGATCTGGATGTTGTAACCGCCCGTATCCGCGTCGATGTCGAGCACTTCGCCGGCAAAATAAAGGCCCGCGACCTGTTTCGACTGCAGCGTGCGCGGATCGACCTGCGACACGTCGATACCTCCGGCCGTCACCACCGCTTCGGTAAAAGGACGGTAGTCGGTCACCTTCAGCCGTACATCCTTCAGCGCGGCGATCAGCCGGTCGACCTGCTCCGGCTCAAGCTGCAACAGCGGCAGGGTCAATTCGACATCGGCCTGTGTGACGACCAACGGTAGGATTTTTTGCAACGTCAGCTTCGACAGGAGGTCTTTGACCGTCGCCTCCTCGGAAAATTCTTCGCGTTCGCGGACGATGCGGGCTTGGAGCTGTTCGGTATCGAGTGCGGGTTTCAGGTCGATCGACACTTCAACCGATTTCTCTTCGATCAACGCGTCGACCGCCTGGCGGCTGATGCGCAGAATCAGAGCGCCTTCCATTCCGCGTTCGGAAAAGTCCATTTCGCCAAATTCGGCAACCACCGGTTGGCCGTCAACCAACAGCGTCAGATTGATGTTGCGCAGACCGAGGCCGGCCAACCGAGGGGTCATCGCCGGTTCGATCTCTAACGGGACGAGCGAGGGGCGCACTTCGACGATACTGTGGCCCAAGTCGTGGGCCAGTTGGTAGCCGTCGCCCGTCGAACCCGTCGCAGGATAAGACATGCCGCCTGTGGCCAGGATGACATTTTTCGCAAAAATGCGTTCGCTCACCCCGCGTTTGTTTTTCACAACGACCGATTCGACCGCCTTTTTCTCCGTATCGATTCTGATTACGCGTGTATTGCAAAGGATTTCGACGTCGGTTTTCTTGCAGAAATTGACCAACGCATCGGAAATATCCCATGCCTTACCGCTTGCGGGAAAAACGCGGTCTCCGCGTTCGGTGACGAGTTTGACGCCGTTTTTTTCGAAGAATTGCACGGTGGATTTGGTCGAAAAAAACGATAGCGACGATCGGAAAAATTCCGGATTGGCCCGTACTTTTTCCAGAAATTCATCGCCCATCCGGGTGTTGGTCAGGTTGCAACGACCTTTGCCCGTGATACGCAACTTACGTCCGGGCCGTTCCATTTTCTCGATCAGCAGGGTTTTTTGTCCGCCGGCGGCTGCGGTGGCTGCCGCCATCATTCCTGCCGGACCGCCGCCGATCACCACTGCATCATACTCCTTCATTTTTTCTTTTTTGCTTACGCGAAGATAATGATTTTACTTTGTCGTTCAACTTTTTTCTTTAACCGCCACTGATGCGTTAAAAATCAGACGACCGCCAAACAGGCCCAAATCACCTGCCAAAATATAGACTTCGACCGCGTTTTCAGAGTGGCCCCAAAGGTATTTGACCGTCGATCCTGCTTTATTATTTAAGGAAAAGAACTCGATCGAAAAAGAGAAGAGTTTCTTTTTTTGTAACGATTTTTGAATGACTTGCAAAATCCGTTTATTTTATTTTAATTTGCAAAAACTTAAACTAAGTTAATCATGGCTCGTTTTAAAACAGTGGAAATCACAAAGGACAATTTCTTCGATTTTACCCCGAAACAGTTGTTTACAGAGATCGAAAGACTGCGCACAGGTTGCAACGTTGATGAATTGAAAACCCAACTTAACAAGGCTCAAGCAACCATCAACAGAGTGAACAATGCGCTCAAACCACCCAAACCGCGCGGAATCAGAGCGAAGAAATCGTGATATTATCGAGAATCCCTGTTATTCGAAAGAAAGCAGGGATTTTTTGCAGCCGGTAAACAGAGAATTCGTACCGCGCCTTGAAAAACTAACTCTTAGCCTTGACCGCACTGTTGGCCTTTTCTTGCCGGAAAGGCGACGATGTTCCACAGGAACCCGAACCAGGCGTTATGATCCTCGGATTCGAGTACGACCTCAAAAGCGGGAAGTATTACAGCGGATATTATGATTTTGTGCAGACAGACGCCGTTTGTCTCTGTATATCGAATTGACGGATTTTGCCGGAATAACTGTCGAAATATCGAAAGACATGGTCGGGGAGAAGACACCATTTGAGCCGTCCGATGAATTTTGGTTTTTCGCGATAGGGAATGGGAAAATAAGCGGAGTTTTTGAAAGAACAGCCTCGATTTAAGAGGCTGTTTTCTTATAGCCATTCCGGATTGGCCACGGAAAAGATTCCGGAATGCCTCCCGCATAAGAAAGGGGGCGCTTTTTTCAATGTGCAGCGTAACCCGGATTATGTTTTTTTCTCGATTATTTGGTTATTTTTGTCGCGCGAACCGCTTCGCGTCCATGACGACGAGGGTATGCGGTTGCCGGAATCGCTTTTGAAGACAACCCGATAGGAAAATACAAAACTGAATACGGTTGGCGCATGAAAATGCTGAGAGAGATGGCCCTGTTTGGGATATTGTGGTCGGTAGCGGGGCAAGCAGCGGCCCAGGACGACACGGTGGCCTTCCATCGCGACCTCGACCGCATCGAGGTCTACTCGAAACGGCCGCAGGAGGTAGCCCTGACCCGGACGAGGATCGACTCGATCGTATTGGCCGAAAAGCAGAACCTCTCGCTCTCGGAACTCCTTTATGAAAACACCACGGTCTTTATCAAGCACTATGGCCGGGGCAGCGAAGCCACCGCTTCGTTTCGCGGCACGGCCCCGACCCATACCCAGGTGTGGTGGAACGGGATCAAGGTCAATTCGCCCCTGACCGGATCGGTCGATTTTTCGAATATTCCGCTCTTTTTTGTTTCTGAGGTCAGCCTCAAGGCCGGGATGTCGTCGGTGCAGGATGGCGCAGGCGCGTTGGGCGGAAGCATTCGGATCGCCAACAAACCCGATTTCGGAAACCGGTTCAGCGCCGAGGTGACACAAAGCGTCGGCAGCTTCAACACGTGGGACACCTATGCCGGCATCCGGGCCGGTTCTGAAAAATTCCAGTCGGCCACGCGCTTCTTCCTCAATTCGTCTGATAACGACTTTAAATTTGTCAACAAGAGCATCATCGAGGATCCGGACGGAGAACGTTATCACCCGGTGCAACGCTACCAGAACGCGGGCTACCTAAAATACGGCGCTATGCAGGAATTTTTCTACCGGCCGCGCCCGGAAGATGTATTCAGTCTGGTCGTGTGGGGACTGTCTTCCGACCGCAACCTGCCCTCGATCACGAGCTACGAGGGATCGGATGCCCGGAACATTTCCGACCAAACGACGAAAAACCTCCGTTTTTCGGCCAATTACAAGCACTATGCCCGAAAAGCCGAGTGGGAGATCCTCACCGGGGGCGATTTCGACGCCCTCGATTTCGTGCAAAAAAGCCGGGTGTCGTCGGGCTACCTGACCCAGATCGACTCACACGGCACAGGACGAACGCTCTCTTCGACCTTCGGCCTCACCCTGCATCCTTCTGAAAAACATGTAATCTCACTCTCTACCCAAGCGGCGTCGGTAACCGTCGACTCGCACGACCGTACCAACGGCCAGGGGTTTTCGAAAGAGCGGGGTGAAATTTCGCAACTGGTCGGGCTTTATAGCCATTGGACCGGCCGCCTGGCGACAAGCGTGATTCTGCGCGGATCGATCGTCGGCGAAAGCACTTTCGTGGTGCCAGTGGTCGGGGTCGAGTACGCTTTCCTGCGGCAAAAGAACCTGCGGGCCAGGGTACAGGTGGGCCGCAACGAAAATCCTCCCACGCTGAGCGACCTCTACTACCTGCCCGGCGGCAATCCCGACCTCAAAAACGAAGCGGGAGGTTCGGGCGAAGCCGGCCTTGAATATGACTGGAACAGCGAGCGCAACACACTGAAAATCGGTGTCGACGCCTATTATTCCGACATCCGCGACTGGATACTGTGGCTCCCCTCGGCCAAGCAATATTGGACGCCGGTCAACGTGCGCCGGGTCGAAAGCTACGGCTTCGAAGCCAGGCTTTCCAATACGTACCGGAACGGACGACTAAAACTCTACGGCATGGGGACTTTTGCCATCACCCACTCGGTCAACCGGGACAACCCGCGCGGCCCCGGCGACGAGTCGGTCGGCAAACAGTTGGTTTACGTGCCCCTCTATTCGGCCAATTTTTTCGGGAAGGCCGATTACCGGTCGCTTTACGCGGGTTATCAATTCACCTGTTACAGCCGCCGGTACACCACCTCTTCGAACGATCCTTCGTCGCGCGGGTCACTCCATCCATACCATATGCACGACATTTTTGCCGGTTGGGATTTTTCGCGGCGGGGCTCCGTAGAATTCAAAGTTTTCAATATTTTCGACACCGCTTATGAAACAGTGATGAAACGCCCCATGCCGGGACGGAACTACGCCGTCGTTCTGCGGCTGAATTTTTAGGCACAGACATGCCTCGTACGTCTCCCCGCCGTTGGGAGTTTTTCATTTGGAATCACACAACAAAAACGGCGGGAGCCGAATGCCCCCGCCGTAATCGATCGGTCTAATCGGCCGATCAGGGCTTGGTTGTCTTGAATTTGGCGAGCAATTCGTCACGCTCCTCCCGGGAAAAATCTTCGACATTTTTTTTCAGGAGCCAATGGTAAACGTTCAAAGCACTCGTACCGTTGCTCACCGTTGGCGCCACATAAGCCTGGACGAACTCCCAATCGTCAGCGCCCATCCAGTTCATCGCATCGACCATCGAATTGAAAACGATCGACTTTCCGTCTTTACCACGGAGTTTCCTGCTTTCAAAGAACGTTGTCGCCTGACCAAAGTCTATCTGGATGGTTATCTTGTTACTCAGAAACTTGGGAGTTCCCACAATTTCGCAATAGATGAATTCAGATATGCCGGATTGGGCCGAGGCTGTCAGTGCCAATATCGAGCACGCCAAAAGAAAGAACGGTTTTTTCATAGAGGGTAGGATTTTACGCGGTCGTTTTTTACCAGTTCAGAATCTTATAAAAGTCATACTCCTCCGGGTCGGCGAGGTAGGCCCCGGCCCCTTCGTAATCGGCCGGAACGATGAAGTTCAGGATGTGGTTCACCACCGACCGTACCCGGTTCGAGCCGACGTCGACCAGGCGCGGCGGAATCTTTCCGGTCACCGAATCCTGCAAATCTTTCAGGTAAAGCGGGGAAACTTCGCCCTGCGGATTGACGTAGACCATGCAACCGGTTTTCCCTTCCTTGAACAACGTGTAAACGCCCATACCGAGCAACGAGCAGTAAACCAGATCGAAAGCCACCGGCGTATGGCAACGCACCTCGTAACCGATTTCGACCGGACGGCATTTGGTCTTGAGTTTCAACTCGTCGAGGCGATTTTCGATCAGGCCGCTGAATACGTGGGCTTTTGATATCTTGCCGAGTTCGGGATGGCCGTGGGCGTCGTAGGTGAAGTGTACGCCGGCTTTTTCCACCTCTTTGGTGCTCAGGTCGTGGAACACGCCTTCGGAAATGATCGCCGCGCCGTAGTTCATGCCCATCAGCTTACGCTTGACAATCGACGAAACGACCAGTTTAACGATCTTATCGACCGTAATCTCCGTTTTGTTAAACATCTCGGGGATGACGATCATCGGGTAGTGGCACGCCGTGCCGATCCCGAAAGCCAGATGGCCGGCCGAGCGGCCCATGGCGGCCACGATAAACCAGTTCTCGCTCGTGCGGGCATCGACGTAGAGCGTGCGAGCGATCATCGAACCCTGGTTCTGCGCCGACTCGAACCCGAAGGTAGGCGACCCCGGAGGAAGCGGCAGGTCGTTGTCGATCGTCTTCGGCACGTGGATATTCGAAATCGAATATCCCTTGTCGGCCAGGAATTTGGCCACGCGGTTGGCCGTCGAGGCAGTGTCGTCGCCGCCGACCGTGATCAGCAGCTTAATGTCGTTATCGACGAAAAAATCGTAATTAAAATCTTCCGCGAAATTTTTTTCGGTCGGTTTGAACCGGCTCATTTTCAGGTAGGATCCTCCCCGGTTGAAAATGTCGTCCGAAAGCGTAAAATCGAGGTCTTCGCAACGGGGATTTTTTGAGAAAAGGCCGGTATAGCCCTCATGAAGACCTATTACACGGTAGCCGCTCTTCAAAAAGGTTTTGGCAACGCTGCCTACGACCGAGTTCATTCCGGGCGCGGGGCCGCCGCCCGTCAGGATAGCAATGGCTTCTTTCATATTACAGTTCAGGTTTTTCGTTTTCCCTTTATTTTATTCGACATGGCAAAGGGCCCACATTTGTGCGAGACCCTTTGCCTGTGAATATTT
>JAITVB010000170.1 GCA_031286025.1 Rikenellaceae bacterium | reverse complement strand
CGTGCGGTGCAGGCACTGGGCGATGCCCGGACGACAGAAATATATCCCGGAAGCATCGTGCTGCAATATTTTTCAGGCAAAAAAACGTTCGGCGATCTTAAATAATCTTTCCGGATCATCTTTTCACATCATGGTTTCGGCTTGGGCAACAGGCTCCTCGTTATGCTTTTGCCCACTGTGCAGAAGAGTTTTATGCCCCGGATATGCGACCTCCACCCCTTGTTTTCCACCTGCAAAAAGGTACCTTTGCACAATATCTAAATCCAACGTTATGAAAAAGCTTCTCCCCGCATTGTTCCTGTTCTGTTGGCTTCCGGCAGCCGCCCAACTCCCCGAGCGCACCCCGGCCAACGTCGAAAAATACATGAAGATCTGCCGCGACCACATCCACAAGGAGATGAAAGGAATGTACCGCGAACCGGGCGGGGCGCTCCGATACCCGTTCCTCGCCCCGGGCAGCAGCCAATACCTCGACATGCTCTGGGACTGGGACTCGTGGCTGAGCAACGTCGCCCTGCGTCAGAACCTGCTCGAAAACGGCACCGACAAGGATCGCGCGGAAGCCCTCGAATATGAACGCGGCTGTGTGCTCAACGCTCTGAGCTACGGTGCAATGGACGGTTGGATTCCCATTTGGATCGAACGCAACGCTCCCTCGCGCGAGGAAATGCTTAAAACCCGCAACCCGTGGAAAAGCAATATGCACAAACCCACGATCGCCCAACATGCCGCCTTTATCGTCGAGCAATCGGGCGGCGATGTGGAGTGGTTGCGCGAACCGTTCTATTACCTGCAAACGTTCGTGGACAATTACCTCAACCATCACCGCCACCGCGCCACGGGCCTGATGTATTGGGAAACGGACGAGGCGATCGGCGTCGACACCGATCCGAGTACCTATTACCGTCCCGACGCGAGCTCGGGATCGATCTATCTGAACGCGCTGATGTATAAAGAGTTGTTGGCTATGGCTCACCTCGCCGAAAAACTCGACCTGCCCGATATCGCAGGCACCTACGACCAGGCGGCCGAAGAGTTGTTGGCGGCCATCCGCGAACATTGTTGGGACCCGCGCGATGGGTTTTACTACAGCGTCGACCTGAACCTGAGACCCATCGTCAAACCCGATGCGACGGGCGTCAACCCAGGCGACCTGTTCCTGCACGTGGGCAAACAGCGTACCTATGACTGCCTGATCCAACGCCTCGACGTGTGGAGCGGATTCCTCGCCATGTGGGCCGGGATCGCCACACCCGAACAAGCCGAACTGATCGTTGACCGCCACTACCGCGATGAAACGCGTTTCAACGCCCCGGCCGGTATCCGCACCCTTTCTCCTTTGGAAAAGATGTATGATACGCGTGCTTCGGGAAATCCATCGTCATGGAACGGCCCGGTGTGGATCTGCGTCAATTACCTCGTCTTCCGCGGCTTGGCCGACTATGGCTACGACGCCGAGGCCCGCGAATTGGCCGAAAAAACCGTGCTGTTGCTCGGCCGCGATTTCGAACGCTTCGGCGCTCTCCACGAATACTACCTCCCCGATAACGGCGAACCCGTCCTCAACAAAGGATTTCAGAATTGGAATCTGTTGGTGTTGAATATGGCGGCATGGCTCAAAGGGAAGGAATATGTCACCGAATTTTAACCCTTTTCGTCATTCGGAAGAGTTGCCCGAATGAAAAGAAATTCGTACCTTTGCGACTTAAAATAACAAGTGGTTAAAAACATAAAAACAAAGAAGAAAAATGGGACAGATTATCAGCGTACACGCCCGTGAGATCCTCGATTCGCGTGGCAACCCGACCCTCGAAGTGGAAGTATTGACCGCCAGTGGCGCCTTTGGCCGTGCGGCCGTTCCTTCGGGGGCGTCGACCGGCGAGAACGAAGCGCTCGAACTGCGCGACGGCGACAAGGGCCGTTACCTGGGTAAAGGTGTGCTGAAAGCCGTACAGAACGTGAACGAAACCATAGCTCCGGCCGTGTTGGGGATGTTGACCACCGACCAGGCCGGCATTGACAAAACGATGATCGAACTCGACGGCACCGCCACCAAGAGCAACTTGGGCGCAAACGCCATCCTCGGTGTGTCGTTGGCCGTGGCCAAAGCGGCTGCCAACTTCGCGGGTCTGCCCCTTTACCGCTATATCGGCGGCACGAACGCCAAGACGCTGCCCGTGCCGATGATGAACATCATCAACGGCGGGTCGCATTCCGACGCCCCGATCGCGTTCCAGGAATTTATGATCCGTCCGGTGGGAGCCGCTTCGTTCCGTGAAGGGCTGCGTATGGGTGCCGAAGTGTTCCATGCGTTGAAGAAAGTGTTGCACGATCGCGGTCTGAGCACCGCCGTAGGCGACGAAGGAGGTTTCGCACCGACCCTCAAGGGTACCGAAGACGCCCTCGAATCGATTGTCGAAGCGATCGGGAAAGCCGGGTACAAACCCGGCCGCAAGAGCGAAGGCGGCGACGTGTCGATCGGTCTCGACTGCGCTTCGTCGGAATTCTACAAAGACGGCATTTACGACTACGCCAAATTCGAAGGTGAAACGGGTGCCCGGCGCAACTCGGCCGAGCAGGCCGCCTATCTTGAAAGCCTCGTTGCCAAATACCCGCTCGACTCGATCGAGGACGGCATGAGCGAAAACGACTGGGACGGTTGGAAACTGCTCACCGACAAGATCGGCGACAAGTGCCAACTGGTGGGCGACGACCTGTTCGTGACCAACGTCGAATTCCTCCGCAAGGGGATCGAAATGGGTTGCGGCAACTCGATCCTGATCAAGGTCAACCAGATCGGTTCGCTGACCGAAACCCTCGATGCGATCGAAATGGCTCACCGTGCCGGTTACACCAGTGTGACTTCGCACCGTTCGGGCGAAACCGAAGATTCGACCATTGCCGACATCGCTGTGGCTACGAACTCGGGCCAGATCAAGACCGGTTCGCTGTCGCGTTCGGACCGTATGGCCAAGTACAACCAGTTGCTCCGCATCGAAGAGGAACTGGGCGACGAAGCCATCTATGGGTATACCAAGATCTATCGCAAATAATTACGACGTCCGTTATAGAAAAGGGCGGCTCCTCTCTCGGGCCGCCCTTTTCTATAACGGACACACCCAACCGGCTAAATCTCCACCAACCGGTGCTTGATCGCATAAACCACTAAGTTGGCGGTATTCTTGCAGTTGGTCTTGGCCAGGATGTTGGCGCGGTGCTTGTCGACCGTGCGTTTTGAGATAAAAAGCCGGTCGCCGATCTCCTGGTTCGAAAGGCCTTTGCAGATCAGCAGCAGGATTTCGAGTTCGCGTTCCGAGAGTTCGCTTTCAGGGCCCGTTTCGGCCGACGATTTGAGGTTGCTCACTAAGTTGAAGAGCAACTCCCGCGAGAAATAGGTGCCGCCTTCCATCACTGCGGCAATGGCATCCTCAACTTCGCGGATGTCCGAATTTTTCAGCAAAAAGCCCTTGACGCCGATCGAAACCATCTTGAAGTAATACTCTTCTTCGCCAAACATCGACAGGGTGATAATCTTCAGGTTGGGATAACGCCCGACAGCTCGTGCGGCGGCTTCGATGCCGTCCATGCCGGGCATGGCGATGTCGAGCAAGGCCACGTCGGGCGCTTCTTTTTCCAACAATGCCAGAAATTCCGCCCCGTCCGACGCCTCGCCAATCACCGAGAAATTGTCCCGGGCATCGAGCAGCGTCCGCAGACCGCTGCGGAACAGGGTATGGTCGTCGGCCAGGACAAGTTTGCAGGGGGCGGTTTTTGCGATCATTTTGAGCGAGTTACATTTGTTTTGTATTGGCCCGGATGCGGATCGCGGTGCCGTTGCCGGGGCGGCTGTCGAATTCGATCTCACCTTTGATCGACGAGATGCGCGAACGGATGTTCGAAAGGCCCATGCCGCCGCCGGGACCGTCGATCGTTTCGGTCGGGTTGAAGCCCTTGCCGTCGTCGGTGAAGGTGACGGCGATTTCGTCGCCCGTGGCCGTGATATCGAGGTCGATCCGGGTCGCTTCGGCATGTTTGAGCGCATTGTTGATCAACTCGCAGATCACGCGGTAGAACACGGCTTCGGCGTTAGCGTCAAATCGGGTCTCTTTGAGGTTTGATGTGAGATCGAACTTCACCTTGCTGAACGGGGCGAGTTTATTCACGAAGTTGGTCACGGCGCGCAGCAGGCCGAAGTTGGTCAGCACGTGCGGGTTCATATTGTTGGAGATCTCCCTGAGGCATCGCACGGCTTCTTCGATCACCAGGTTGGTGTTGTCGATCAACGCGCGTTGCCTGGGGTCGGCGGTAATCTTGTCCAGAGCCGACACCGACAGTTTGATGGACGAGATCAGCGGCCCGAGGCCGTCGTGGATCTCTCTCGAATAGCGTTGGCGTTCGCGTTCCTCGGTGCGGATGATGGCGTTGAGGATACGTTTCTCGTAGGAACGGCGGCGCTTTTCGATATGGTCGATATAGTTCAGGACTTTGTCGACCAAGTAGATTCCTGCTGCGAAGCAGAGCGAAGTGACGATTCCGATCCAGACACCGACCAACGGCGAAATCTCGAACCGTCCGCTTAAAATGATCTGCAGGAAATCGACCAACCGTTGGAAAGTCATCAGCGTGAGGGCGATCGAGAGCAGTATCCACGACGAGTTGTATTTGGTGCGCCGCACTTGCCGGATGGCGATCCCGGCCGCAAACAATTGCAGGATGATTGAAACGATAAGGAGGATTTTCAGAACCATTTTCCAGGATATTCGGGATAGATATACGGGCTATTCTTCGTTTTTTCCGTCTTTCTTTTTGTCGAGTCCGAATGCGACGGCAAACGGATTAGGCCACCCGTCGTCTTTTTTGCAAAACTCGGCCTTGATCTCCTTCCATCCGTGCACGTAGAAGATACTTATCCCGAGAACAGCAAAGAAAAATATGAATTGATACGTATTGCGCCACTCTTGTTTTATCAAAAAGCTCACGCCATACAACACCCAGACGGCCGTAATGCCGATGAGGGTCCTGATCCGTTTTTCCTTTTTCATATTCATCGCTGTCGATGGATAGGTGCAATACAAATATAGGAAAAATTTTTCAGCTTTTCTGTTGTAAAAGTTCCTGCTCGTAATGAAGTTGTTCCCAAAGGTGCATCTGGCGATCGAGTTCCGTCTTGAGGGCTTCATAGGCGGCGAAGACAGCCGGGTCGGAAAGGTCGATGCCGTGGGCGGCGGGATCGGCCAACCGCGCGTCGGTGGCGGCGATCTTGGCTTCGAGACGGGCGATTTCCTCTTCGCAACGGGTGATTTGGTCGAACACGCGGCGCAGTTCGCGGTCTGATTCGCGCTTCTGTCGGTACTGCTCTTTGCCGGACAGGGCGGGTTTCGCGGGCGCTTCGGCAACCTGTGGGGCAGCGGAAGTTTCGGCCGTTTTTTTCCGTTCCAACTCACGTAGCGATTGCATCCGCTTCTTCTCCAGAAAGTCGTAGATGCCGCCGAGGTGTTCCTTGACCTGACCGTCGCGGAATTCGTATACTTTGTCGATCAGCCCGTCGAGGAATTCGCGGTCGTGCGAAACGACGATCACCGTCCCGTCATAGGCCTTGATCGCATTTTTCAGTATCTCTTTGCTGCGCATGTCCATGTGGTTGGTCGGTTCGTCCATCACCAACAGGTTGCAGGGTTCGAGCATCAGCCGGGCCATTGCCAACCGCGAGCGTTCGCCGCCCGAGAGCACCTTTACCTTTTTGTCGATCTCCTCGCCTTTGAACAGGAAAGCGCCGAGAATGTCGCGCAGGCGGGTACGGATATCGCCGACGGCCACACGATCGAGGGTGTCGAACACGGTGAAATCGCCCTCCATCAAATCGTCCTGATTTTGGGCATAGTAGCCCACCCGCACGTTGTAGCCCAGGCGCACGGTGCCGCGCGTGGGTTCGAGTTCGCCGATGAGCATCCGGACAAAGGTGGTCTTCCCTTCGCCGTTGCGGCCTACGAGGGCGATCTTTTCGCCGCGCCCCATCACCATTTCTGCTCCGGAAAAGATGTGTTTCGTGCCGAAATCCTTGCCGGCGTTCTTGGCTTCCACCGCTATCTGGCCCGAGCGGGGTGCGGGCGGAAACTTGATGTTGAGCCGCGAGAAGTCTTCCTCGTCGATCTCGATACGTTCGACCTTTTCGAGCTGTTTCACACGGCTCTGCACCTGGTTGGACTTGGCGGGCTTATAGCGGAAACGCTCGATGAATTCTTCGGTTTTTTCGATCATCCGCTGTTGGTTGGCATAGGCGGCCAACTGCTGCTCACGGCGTTCTTTTCGCAACTCCACATATTTGGAGTACGGGACTTTGTAGTCGTAAACCTTACCGAGCAGGATTTCGACTGTCCGTGTGGTGACATTATCGAGGAATGCCTTGTCGTGCGAAATGAGCACTACCGCACCGGGATAATCGCGGAGATAGCCCTCAAGCCACTGGATGCTTTCGATGTCGAGGTGGTTGGTCGGTTCGTCGAGCAGGAAGACCGACGGGCAACGCAGCAGCAGCTTGGCCAGTTCGATACGCATCCGCCAACCGCCGCTGAATTCGTCGGTCCGGCGGTCGAAATCACGGCGGTCGAAACCCAACCCGAGCAGCGTTTTTTCGATTTCGGCCTGACGATTGTCGCCCCCCAGGATGTGATAGCGGTCTGTGGCGTCGTTCAGCCGGTGAAGTAACGCAGCGTAGGCTTCGCTTTCGTAGTCGGTGCGTACGGCGATTTCGTCGCCCAAGGCAGCGATCTCCTTTTCGAGAGCGTTCACTTCGTCGAAAGCCGTAGCGGCTTCTTCAATGACCGTGCGGCCGTCACTCACTTTCATCTGTTGGGGCAGGTAGCCGATTGTGCAGTCGGAATCGCGAGCTACCGTGCCCGATGAGACGGATTGTTCGCCGGTGATCACGTTGAGCAGGGTCGATTTTCCCGCACCGTTTTTCCCCACCAGGCCGATCCGGTCTTTGGGGTTGACAAACAGGGTTATGTCACTGAACAGATCCCAACCGCCGAACGAGACCGTCAGGTTATTGATGGATATCACGGTTTTTCGGTGTTGTTGGTTTCCTCGGTTTACACAGGGGGCCGAACGCGTCATAAAAATCCGGGAGACGGTCGAGATCGATCTTTTTCACGGCCTTACCCCAGAATTTTCGAGATGGCGGCTTCGGGATCGTCCGAG
>JAITVB010000018.1 GCA_031286025.1 Rikenellaceae bacterium | reverse complement strand
TTCGAGATGCCGGCGCCGGCCGAGGTAAAGGCAATGTCAACCCCCTTAAAATCATCGTTATGCCGCAACAGTTTTATCGTAATGTCCCGGCCTCGAAAGCGACAGGTTTTGCCTGCGCTGCGTTGCGAACCGAACAACAACAACTCATCCAACGGGAAATCGCGCTCTTCGAGCACGCGTAAAAACTCTTGTCCCACGGCGCCGCTTGCGCCCACAACAGCTACTCTCATTTTTATTTATTTTGTTTTCTCCGGGACAAAGATAAATCGAGTTTCCAGGAAAAACAACTGACTGTTAAAAATTATCTGTCTTTGTTTAAATATTCGTCCCATAAGGAGGAAATTCCCAAAACCGCTTGCGGTTCGATGTTGCCGTTTCATTCTTGGGACATACCTTTGTCGCCGGAAAACCATACAGGAGAAGCAGATTTTGGCAGAATGGGGTAAGTCGGATGATTGTCAGTGCAATATGTGCTTTGGCATGTTGTTTTTCCATTGCCGGAAAAACGCCTGAAAGCAGTCTTTAGCCCGATTTTGTCCGCCGATTAAAGCAGGGTCAAAAGAAAGTCCCGTTTCCGTACTCAAAAATTAACACGAAATTAAAGTAAATTCACATTCCCGGCCGTTTGGAAATATCCGCCCTTTGCCGATAAACAACCATTAACTAACTGAAAATAAGCAAATTACTAACTATGGCTTGCTGCGTCCACAACTCGCCCTACGGGCTCAGACAGTGGACTTCGCGAGGCTTGTTTTCCCATTTTTCTCCACGCTTTTTATCTAAAGCGGTGACTTTTATTTGGTTACCGGATTTTGTAAATTAATATAGCTTTTGTATTATTGCAGAAAGCGCGAGAAATGAGATGTCCTACATGTCAATCGTCGAGCAAAGTACGAAACGGGCTTGCCGGAGGTTTACAGGGCTATAAAAATTACTAATTCCCAATTATTTCTCCGGTACAGTTTTCAATTATTATTTACAACTCTTCCCCGTTCCTATCCTAAAACCGATGCTCGCGAACAGCAAATGAGTAATTTACAGGCATTTGTAAATAATCGGAGCAAAACTAATATAAACATAATGTAGATTATGCAGCGACCAAAGAAAGCGGACAGACAAATTGCCTATCCGCTGAATATCAATATAATAATTCTGTTTTAAAAAACCATCGCCAGATGTCTTTACACAAAGATTCTCGTTTGCATTTTTAAATAACTATAAAATATTAATTAATGAAATAATTTAATTTAATTTTTCATGGTATTATTAGGTATACTTTACAAAATTTAAGCTAACTTCGTTAAACGGTGAAGCGTAGAATCTAATCTACATTATGTAAATGCCTGACAGGATTGTTCTGCGGGCGGATTTCTGCCGATGCAGCCACCTCAGACCCACTAAAATCTAACATAAATACTAACCCCAAAATTAACTAACATGAAACAGATGTCCGAGAAATGGGGGAAGGCTTTGCGCGGGCTTTGCTCTGCAATGCTTCTGCTTGTGCTGACGCTGTGCTGCGCCACACAACTGGCGGCCCAGCAGCGAACGATTACCGGAGTCGTGCGGGATGCCAACGGTCCGGTGACCGGGGCTTCCGTGACAGTCAAAGGAACCACGACCGGCGTGACAACCGACGCCCAGGGCCGTTACACGATCAGCGCCGCCCCTGGCGCCACACTGAACTTTAACTTTATCGGCTATTCACCGATCGAAGTGATCATCGGTCAACAGACCGTCATCAATGTCGAAATGGAGGAAGATGCCGAAGCGATCGACGAGGTGGTGGTGATCGGCTACGGCACCGTCCGGAAACGCGACCTGACAGGCTCGGTGACTTCCCTCAGGGAGGACGTGATCCTGGCTGTGCCTAGCACAAACGTGATGCAGGCCGTACAGGGGCGTATCCCCGGTCTGGATATCTCCGGCACCGGCTCCGACATGAAAATGGTCATGCGCGGACACCGCTCTTTAGGGAATAGAGAGATCAGCAGGCAGGAAGGCACCGGTGGAACCAACGATCCGCTGATCGTTATCGACGGGATAATTGGCGGCAATATCGGCGATATCAATCCGGCCGATGTGGCCTCGATCGATGTGCTGAAAGACGCCTCGTCGACGGCTATCTACGGTTCGATGGGGGCTAACGGGGTGATCATCATCACCACTAAAAGCCCGGAGAAAGGAAAGATGTCGGTCACCGTAAACTCCTATGCCGGTTGGAACATGTGGAAGGATGAAAACCCGCGCCGGATGGGCGAAAGTTGGATTACCCCCCGGCGTACGGCAGCCAAAAATGCCGGGATGTGGGTCAGCGAGACGGACGACCCTGCGTTGTTTTCCTCGCCCGCTGCCTATGCGGCTTTCCAGAATAACGACTGGACGGACTACCGCGAATTGATTTCCCGGAAACCCCTCTTTGTGAACAATTCCGTATCCTTCTCCGGAGGAACCGAAACCACCAACGCCCGTTTCACGGTCGGCTGGGAAGAGTCGCAAAACAACCGGAGAGGCGGCACGGCCGACAATTTCAGCCTGAGAACGATCGTCAACCAGAAAATCAACGAATGGTTGAGCGGCGGTGTCAATCTCCGGTTGGCACACGACTACTCGAAGACTTCCCCGTACACTACCGACGGTAGTTGGGAACTGGGCCATCCCTACGACGAAGATGGTAAACTGGTACTCTACCCGGTTGGGGAGGAAGGCGGCGGATACAGAAACCCGCTGTGGAATCAGTATCCGAACTATAAAGTCGAGCAAGCATATGCAACACGCATCTCTGCCACTGGTTTTATCGACGTTACGCCGCTCAAGGGATTGACCTTCCGCTCACAGTTCAATGCAAACCTCGGTTTCGGGACAAAAGGCTCCTATGTTGACGCAAATTCAGTAGAACAGATCGACCAGACCGAACAAAGCACGGCGACTTACGAAATAAAGCCGACAAGGTCTCTGGAATGGAACAATATCATCACCTATCAAAAGGATTTGGGGGAACACTCGCTGACCGCCACCCTGTTCTCGGCCTGGACCAAAGCTATGGACGAGGAAATGAAGGGGGAAGCGTTTAACCAGTTGATCAATTCGAACCTGTGGTATGCCCTGACGAGTGGGAACACCCAGAGGGTTTCGTCCAAATACGGGCAAGATCAGATGTTCTCCTATGCGGGCCGATTAAATTACTCATACAAAGGCAGATACCTGTTCACCGCGTCGTTCAGACGGGACGGTTCGTCGCTGCTTTCGAAAGGGCACAAGTGGGACAACTTCCCCTCGGCCGCCCTGGCATGGCGCATCAGCGAAGAAGCCTTCATGAAAGACCTGCATTGGCTCGACAACCTGAAACTCCGCTTGTCCTATGGGGTATCCGGAAACTCCGGGATTCCGAGATACGGCACCCAGAGCGGGGTAACCTCTTCCAGAAGCGGTCTGGGTCTTCATGACTATGCGCTACTCCACTACGACTATGTCAGACAGATCGGGAATACCGAGACCGGATGGGAAAAATCAACTAGCTTTAACCTCGGTATCGACTTCTCTGTCTTGCGGGGACGTTTGGACGGGACGGTCGAACTCTATAACACCAATACGAACGACTTGCTACTGGCCCGTCAACTTCCCACCTCCGCCGGGGCGGACGGTCTTTTCACCATCTATCAGAATATCGGGAAGACCAACAACAAGGGGGTCGAAGTGGCCCTGAATGCCTACCCGGTTCGGAACAAGGATTTCTCCTGGAGAACGACGGTTACTTTCTCCAAGAACAACGAAAAGATTGTCGACCTGATTGATGGTAACGACATTGCGCTCACGACCGATATCGAATACGAAACCCTGATGATCGGGCGGCCGATCAATTCCTACAGAACCTACGCCTATCAGGGTATATGGACAGAAGCGGAAAGATCTGAAGCGGCGACCTATTTCAAGGATGAAGCTAAGACCTCTCCGTTTTTGCCGGGTGATTACAAGATACTGGACCGCAACAGCGACAATGTGATCAACATCGCGGGCGACTATGACTATGTCGGCTCCGCGACTCCGGACTGGTTTGCCGGTTTCGACAACAATTTCCGCTACAAGAACCTGGATCTGTCCATCTACGTCTTTTTCCGTTGGGGACAGTGGGGCAGCAATCCCGGGGCAAACATCGACCCGGCGACCGGTGGCGGTTCGACCCTCTATGACAAGTGGTTCTACGCTAAGGGCACCAATGAAAACGGCGCCAAATTGCCCCCGTTGGATGCGGGTATGAAAGCGTTTGACTATATCGGCTACCAATCCGTATGGTACTGCGATCGTTCGTTCTTCAAGATCAAGAACATTTCGTTGGGCTACACCCTGCCGCAATCCGTGGCGTCCAAAATGGCCATGAAGAATTGCCGCGTCTATGTTTCGGCGGCCAACCCGTGGTACTACGCCAAAAGCGAATGGATGGAAGGCATTGACCCCGAAGGCAGTCTGAGGAACTACATATTAGGGATTCAACTTACATTTTAATGACCACAAAGCGTAAAACCATGAAAACATTAAAAAATACACTCTACACAGGCCTCGCATTGTTGGCATTCGCCTTAGGTGTGCAATCCTGCGATCTGGACGAGTATAACCCTTCGGGGGCGACCGTGGATGTTCTGCTCTCCACCCCCGACGGCATGGCCACTTTTGTAAACCGACTCTATTACAACCACCCCTGGAAATATTTCGGGCGCGAAGACCCTGTTCTGTACGTCGAAAGCAGTACGGACATTTGGGTTCCCCGCGGCGGGGCGGCCAATACCTACGGTCAAAACATGACGATGTACGTGAACCTCAACTCGGGCGTCGGTCAGTTCCTGACCGTATGGAACCGTCAGTACGACAACATCAACCGGGCCAATGCGATCATCAACCGCATCGGAGACGTCACCTATTCTTATGAGGATCAGAAGAAATTCCACGAGGGGCAGGCCCGTTGGTTCCGCGCTTATGCGTACTGGTGGCTGTGCGAATTCTTCGGCGGTGTTGATATGCGATTGGAAGAGACCTCGACGCCGGTTTTCTCAGCCCTGCGCACCGACCCGAAAGTGATCTACGACGAGATTATCCTTCCCGACCTGCGGATCGCATGCGATTACCTGCCGGCCCAGTTGACCAAAGAGGATGCCAAGGAGCAGGACACGTACGTGGGTCGCGTGACCAAAAAGGCAGCTTACGGCTTGTTGGCCCGCTGTGCACTCACCCGGGCTAGCTACGAGAGCGATACGGGTACTGCTAATGCGTTCTATCAGGAGGCGTTCAACGGGGCCACCCACGTGATCAACAACAAAGCGTCCCTCGGGATCGAACTCTATGAAAACTACGACGATGTATGGAAAGCTCAAAACAACAAGAGCAACACGGAGTTCCTGGCCATTGTCTCCCACTCAAGCATTCCTCAAAACAATGCCCAGAGCGGTAATCCGAACCGTCTGTTCATGTACTTCAGTCCAAAACTGCAATCACACGTGGGGATCAAATCGAGCACGACAAACTGGGAATATCACCAGGAACAGGGGACCAGTAGCGCAGCTCAAATGCCGACGCGTTACTTCCTCGAGTTATTCGATGCAGGCGACATGCGCTACGATGTCATTTTCCAGGATAAATTCTATGCGCCAACCGACGGGGGCAACTACACCAGTTTCGATTGGGCCAGTACCGACGGGACATCCTCTACCGACGTGGGTATCTTTGGCAAAGACCTTGCTAAGATGAAGGCTGCCAACAATGGCAATACAGTTCTTAAACCGGGCGATCTGATTTATTGGTTCCCGCGCACTTCGGTCAGTGAAGCCGAGGAGCAGTCGTCGTTGACGGCTATTGTCGATATCGACAAGCGGTACAACAGCGACGGGAGTGTCCGTACGGCGGAACAAAACGGTAATGCCTGGTTGACCCAGTGTACGCCGCGGTTCAAGAAATTCCGAATTACAGATTCGCCGACACCGACCGCCGGTGAAGCGCTCTGTAACGCTGCGAACAGCAGCGTCGGTTTTGCGGACGTTTCGTTGATGCGTTTCGCAGAAATGCAACTGATTGCCGCCGAAGCCGCCATGTATCTGGGAACAAACAACAAAGGGGCTGACTTCATCAACGAAATGCGCCAACGTATCATCCGGCCAAATCCTGTTCCGAATCCGAACAACGTGGATTACCGGGCGGCGATGACGGTCAGCGCTTCGGACATGACGATCGATTTCATCCTGGACGAACGTGCACGTGAACTGTGCGGCGAATGGCTCCGTTGGTTTGACCTGCACCGGACCAAAAAACTCTACGAGCGGGTGAAGGCCCACAATCCGGAAGCGGCCAAGAGCATTCAGGAATACCACATCCTGCGCCCGATTCCGCAGGCCTTCCTGAACAGCATTACTAACCCCGAAGAATTTGGACAGAACACCGGCTACTAACCTTCCGGCAACGATTTAATGCAAATGAGAAGATCCCCAAGGTTTTACCTTGGGGATCTTCTCATTTGATTTTTGGGGCCCGGGGTAGAGTCCGGACAGCATAATTGTCGATGTACGCCGTCATAAACAACTGTCCCTTCAACGGAAAGACCACCGTCGTGGCGTCGGAAAGTCCTCGAAATTATTGCGGAAAACGAAGTGGTTCTGATTGCCGGGGCCGATGTCGGCCAATATCGTCTCTTCGGGCAGGGTCATCTCATAGTGCCCTTCGTTTCCCGATGGCCGTATTCGACCACCAACTTGCCGACTTTGAGGGCTTCGCAGCAAAGGTCGCGCAGCTGTTCCGTGGATATTTTCGGTTAGTTGTGAAAGGTTGGAAAAAATCAGTCGAGGTAGATTATGCCTGTGAGTCTTGCGGAATCAAGCCTGTAAAGGATTCCGATAAAAGGTATTGGCACACTCACCATAGAAACGGCGATAAAACAAACAATAAGCCATCTGATTTGGAGTGCTTATGCGTGCTATGCCATTCATATAAAGACCACATGCACGAAGAAAATCTCGACAAAGCAAGGATGAAAATAGAGTTGGACTCTTTTGTGAATCGGTATCGAGAGGAACTCGGTTGCCAAGTCATTACCTCACTTGCATGGAATCCCATCTAACATCCTGTAATAATGAT
>JAITVB010000220.1 GCA_031286025.1 Rikenellaceae bacterium | reverse complement strand
CGCTGCACGAAACGTGTCCAGAGTGCGGGACACCTCTTTACCGCCTCGAACCAGTACTGAACTGACTGAAAAACGCCCCACCCGGGAGTGACACACACGCTTTTACACGCGATAAATCGAGCGTGTGGAATATACTGGCATTGATTTCCAGTTACTTGGCTGTTGCTTTGTGCGGTTGGGTTTTGCGTTTTCTTGGTAAAACGCCCTACTTATAACCCCGTTTTTCGGCTGTTTTCGTGTATAAATCGGCATAGCATTAGGGTTATAGCCCTTGTTTTTGGAGTTGAAAACTACATCCTTTCGAACGATTTCGTTTTTCCGGGATAATTTCCCCCGCAACCTTTGCTACATCCTTGACTACATGCTCTCGAATTTTTGAGCAAAAAAAGGCCCCCGAAAGGAGCCCAAATTGTGGGGTTATTTCGTGCCGTTTGCGGCGGGATGAAGGCCAAAATAGGCGCTCTCTGCGCCTCTGAACGGGAATGTAAAGGAATGGCGCCGCCGGAACCTATGCGTGTAAAGAAACGGGCCGCAAATCACCGCAAGCCCGTCTCTTTTGTAAAGCCGTTGTAAAAGGATTGTCAAATTTGGATTTTCCGCGTCCACTGGGGCTGTGTCCCGTAACTCTGTGACAATGAAAAGTTATCGGGCCTGTAAACAGGATCAGTATTTACTTATTTCGTTATTCCCCCCATACGGGACGTATCCTGTACGGCCCAACATATCGCGAAATAATCGCGCGAAAAGTTGGAATATCGCAGAAAAACGATTACATTTGCACCACACAATGTGGAAAGATTTGGCCGATTGCTACCACACAAAAAAATTGCTAAAGCAGCACCCCGCATGGGGGTTCAAAATGCAGAGAGCCTTCCGGTTCGAAAAAGCTTTTTCTTTGTAACGCCTCGATTAACCGAATTTTTCCGGATTTTTTAACCGGTGGGAGCTACGTGCGCCGTGAGGTTTGATTGCGGGCGGAGGTTCTCCGAAAAGACAAAAAAATGGGATATTTGTTTACGTCGGAGTCGGTGTCCGAAGGGCACCCCGACAAAGTGGCGGACCAGATTTCGGACGCCATTCTCGATGAATTTTTGCGGAATGACCCGCAGGCGAAAGTGGCTTGCGAGGTACTTGTGACGACCGGCCTGGCTGTGGTCGGCGGCGAGATATGCTCGGACGCCTACGTCGATATCCAGTCGGTGACACGCGGGGTAATCAACCGCATCGGGTACACCCGTAGCGAGTATATGTTCGACGGCAACGCGTGCGGCATCCTGTCGGCGATTCACGAGCAGTCGCCCGACATCAGCCAGGGCGTGGTGCGCGAAAACGCCGATGAACAGGGCGCGGGCGACCAAGGGATGATGTTCGGTTACGCAACCGACGAGAGTAAGGAACTGATGCCCGCTTCGCTAATCCTTTCACATGTGATCCTCAATGAGTTGACCGTAATTCGCCGCCAAGGCGAAGCGATGCCCTACCTGCGCCCCGATGCGAAAAGCCAGGTGACGATCGAATACGACGATAACGGGAAGCCCTTGCGTGTACACACGATCGTGGTCTCTATGCAGCACGACGAATTTTTGACGGCCGATAAATTCGGCGGCGACGAAAAACTCGCTGAGAAGCAGATGGGGGCGATCATCAAGGAAGATGTGCGCACGGTTCTCCTTCCGCGGGTCAAGGCGCGATTGGCGGCGGCGGGCGACCGGTTGGGCGAGTTGATCGGCAACGACTATATTCTGCACGTAAATCCGACCGGTAAATTTGTGATCGGCGGGCCGCACGGCGATACGGGGTTGACGGGGCGCAAGATCGTCGTCGACACATACGGAGGCCGCGGGGCCCATGGCGGCGGGGCGTTTTCGGGCAAGGATTCGTCGAAGGTCGACCGTTCGGCGGCCTATGCGGCACGGCACATTGCGAAAAATATGGTGGCGGCCGGGGTGGCCGAACAGATGTTGGTGCAGGTGGCCTACGCGATTGGAGTGGCCCGCCCGGTGAGCGTTTTTGTGAAGACTTACGGAACGTCGAAAGTGGGGCTGAGCGACGGGCAACTGGCCGGGGTGGTCGAACGACTGTTTGACTTGCGTCCGGCAAAGATCGTGGAGCGGTTTGGGTTGCGGAATCCGATCTTTGAGGTGACGGCGGCCTATGGGCATTTTGGGCGCCGGCCTTATACGAAGTTGGCAGAGGTAACCGAAAACGGACAAAAAGTGCAACGGGAGGTAGAATTTTTCGGTTGGGAGAAATTGGATATGGTCGACAAAATCCGACAAACTCTCCAACTGACCGTTTAAAGCAAGGTTACTCCAGAAAAACTGTGCTCTCCCGGGGAACTTTGCCGTAAACGGCCAACACGTCAGAAACCGAAGCCCAAGTCCTCCACCTCATGCTGCTCGTCGGCCGTCGGCGGTTCAGCCCACGTCTGCGGCTCAGCCCCTTCCACATAGATCGCTTGTTCATGCTTCGGACAAATCGACTCGCAAGCCCCACATCCGATGCAAAACTCCGTGTGTGTATCCGGAATCGTCAACGTCCCCCGGAACGGCACCATCACCAACGCCCCTGTCGGACAATGCTCGGCACAAGCCCCGCAATCCTGCAACTCGGCATGCACAATACACTGGCGCTTCACAAAATGAACGATCCCGGCCTGACGGACTTTTTTCTCCTCGACCGTCAGTTGCGCAATCGCCCCTGTCGGACAAACATCGCCGCAAATCGTACACTCATAATTGCAATACACATCGACCTCATAAAACATATGCGGCTGCATCACCCCCGACAACCCGCGCTCAAGGTACGACGGCCGCAGTACCTGCATCGGGCATTTGGCCACGCACAGTTGACACGCCGTACACTTGTCCGTAAAATTATCGACCGCTCCCGGAGGCAACGGATAACGCCGCGGCTTGCTTGTTGAGGCATCGACCCGTGCCGCCGCCGTCACCAACGGAACCACCGCCAACGACGTGGCCGTCCGCTTCAAAAATTCGCGCCGTCCGGCATCATAATTTTGCGGGGCCGCCGCAGTTTCTGTTTCTGCCGGTTGTGTCGCTGTCTTTCCATAGCGAAAATGGTAACCGATCGCTTTCTGGTTACACGTACTCAAGCAATTGTAACAAGTCACGCACCGGCTTCCGTCGATCGTCAGGTTGCGTTGGTCGATGCATTCGGCCTTACAGCGGTCGGTGCAACGATTGCAATGGTTGCATTTGGCGCTGTCGATCGTAATCCCGAACACCGAATGGCGCGACAGGAATCCCAACACCGTCCCCACCGGACAAACCGTGTTGCACCACAGCCGCCCCCGTCCCAACACCAATACCGTCAGGATCACGAGTACCACGCCGGCAAAAACAGTGATCGGCCACATCGAGTATTCGGCCACGGGATAAACCGAGAAATTACCCTGGGCATTGAGGACGCCCGCCAACACATTATTGCCCCACACGTAAACGGGTTTGAACAGCCCCGTCGCCATCCGCCCGAAATTCGAATACGGGTCCAACAACAGCACGACCGTCGTCATCCCGAACAGCAACGGCACGATTGTCACCGCCAGGAAGCCATAGCGAAGCCGATTGTGGGGTTTCCGATAAGTGGCTTTCGCATCGTATTTTCGTTTTCCCTTGCTCCGTATGCCCAACACGATACGTTGGCAGCGCCCGATCACGTCCTGCAGGATACCCATCGGGCAGAGGACAGAACAGTAAAGCCGCCCGAAAAACAGTGCCGACAACAACAACACTGCCGACAACACCCACATCCCGGCCAACAGCGTCGGCACGAGTTGGGCGTGCATCAAACGGTGGAGCCACAGCGGCAACGATCCCGAGAAATCGAGATAAAAAGCAAGCGTCAGCAAAAGGATGATCGAAGCGACCGCGATCCTGAAAAATCTCAACATAGGTGTAACCCCTTTACGTATTTAAAAAAGAGGCCGAAGCGTGGCTCCGGCCTTATTTATCGGGCGAAGGCGGTTATGCCATTGAAATCCGGGACACTTTGACCTTATCGATGTCCATCGTCCCGAGTTTCAGGTTTTCGCCGTTCTTGATGTGGGCGATGTCGGCCAGGCTGATGTCCGGCCGCATCTGAATGAAGAACTTGGCGGCAGCCGTGTCGACAGCTACCGGATCAGCCGAGGCGAAAAGCGCTTTGGCCACCGTCACGTCTTCCGGCGTCTTACCCCCCGGACCGTTGGTCTTCACCACGCGATAGGCATCGACGATGTGCAGGGCCGGTTTCTTCGACCAGGTGTTGATGTCGGCAATACACTGCTGCAGGTCGTTCGAGTGGAAAATGCGGCGGTCCCACACGATGCCCAGGTAATTTTTCATGGCGGCGGTCATCTTCGCCCCGCCGTGGTTTTTCAATGCCGGCACGTTGAACCACACGTCGCAGTCGATCAAGTCGCGGTGGATCTTTGTATTTTTCAGTTTCACCCCGCGCGGAAGCTGCACGTCGACATAGAAGCTTTCGTCATTGCCGGGAACCATTTTACCTCCGTTGTCCACGACCTCCTTTTCGATACCGCTGTTCTGGTAGCAGTTGCGCCAGTCGTTGAGCGTGTGGTCAAAAACCAATATTTCAGAAGCGCCCGCATCTTTGCACTGTTTCACCAATGCACCGATCAACTGCGGGTTGGTATTCGAACCGGTTTGCGGGCCTTTGTCAAAACCGATATTGGGTTTGATGACCACTTTCTGCCCTTTCTTGACAAATTTGGCCATGCCGCCCATTTCGGTCAACATCCGGTTGAGCATCGCGACCGGTTCGCCG
>JAITVB010000250.1 GCA_031286025.1 Rikenellaceae bacterium | reverse complement strand
GCGACCAAAGCAGGCCAAGACGACCGCTACATGTTCACCGCCGACGGACGGCGCATCGGTTCGACCGCTGTCATCCCCGGCTGCCGCGAATGGATCTGGTGGGGTAACGATGTGCTGCGCGCCACCACTCAACGCGACCGCCAGAGCGGCACCTTCAGTGTGATCAAGTATCAGGACAAATCGGTACTGGCCAACGGCCTCCAAGGCGCGGTCATGATGATCGCCGACATGAGCGGAGACTGGCGCGAGGAGATCGTCACGATGCTGCCGGGCGAGTTGCGTGTCTATTCGACCACGATTTCGGCTCGCGACCGCCGTGTGAGCCTGATCCAGGATCCGCTCTACCGCAACTACATTGCACACCGGTCAATGGGGTACGACCAACCGCCGATGACATCCTATTACATAGGGGTCGATCCGGCCGACGCTCCGGAATACACGCCCCTGATTCAACCCGTAACGAAATAATATATGAGAAAGACGATTCTGATCGTTGCGGCAGCCCTTCTGACCGGATGGGTGGCATCCCCGGCCCAGGCGCAACAGAAACCGAAAAAGGCCGACGTACTCAAGGCGCTGACCGTGGCCAACGACTATTACATGAAACGGTGGCCCGATCCGGGCGAAGGGATGCCTTACCCGTCGCGCGCACGTGTCTATCCGGGCAACATCTGGACCCGCGCCGTCTATTTCGAGGGCGAAATGGCCCTGTACAACCTGACACAGGACAAAAGGCTGCTCGACTACGCCACACTGTGGGGCGAGCGCTTCGACTGGGACCTCAACCGGGGCTACACCACGCGCAATGCCGACAACCAATGCTGCGGGCAGGTGTATCTTGAACTCTGCCGAATCGATCCGCAACCCCGGCGGATGGAGATCATCAGGAAATCGATCGACGCCATGATGGACTCGACCCGGATCGACGACTGGACATGGATCGACGCGATCCAGATGGCGATGCCGGTCTTTGCCCGACTGGGGACGATCACGGGCGATCGGGCTTATTTCGAGCGGATGTACGACATGTATAACTACACCAAGACGCGGATCGGCGACAAGGGCCTATACAACCCGGTCGACCGGCTGTGGTGGCGCGATGCCGATTTCGATCCGCCTTATGTGGAACCCAACGGGGAGGACTGTTACTGGTCGCGCGGCAACGGTTGGGTCGTGGCGGCAATGGTGCGTGTATTGGAGATCATTCCGACCGACGAGGCCCACCGAAGCGAATATGTGAAGATGTTGCGGGATATGTGCTCGGCGTTGGTGCCGTTGCAGCGTCCGGACGGATTCTGGAACGTGAGCCTGCACGATCCGACGCACTTCGGGGGTAAGGAGTTGACCGGGACGGCATTGTTCGTTTACGGGATGGCCTATGGGGTGAACGCCGGATTGTTGGACGCGAAGACTTACCGGCCGGTGATTTATCGGGCTTGGAGCGCGTTGGTGAAGGATTGTTTGCATCGGGACGGATTCTTGGGCTATGTGCAGGGGACAGGCAAGGAACCGAAGGATGGGCAGCCGGTGAGGTATACGAGTATGCCTGACTTTGAGGACTATGGATTGGGATGCTTCCTGTTGGCCGGCACGGAAGTGTACAAGATGAAATAAACGCGCTAAGGACATGGACGTAAAAATCGCAGAAAGTTGGAAATCTCGCCTGACGTCCGAATTCGAAAAACCGTACTTCACCGAATTGGTGAAATTCGTTCATGAGGAGTATAGCCGAGGAACGGTCTACCCTCCGGGGAAGAAGATTTTCGCTGCGTTCGACGCCTGTCCGTTCGACGAGTTGAAAGTCGTCATTATCGGCCAGGATCCCTATCACGGCCCGGGACAGGCCAACGGGCTCTGTTTCTCGGTCAATCCGGACGTGCCTTTCCCGCCGTCGCTGCAAAATATTTTTACGGAAATCAAGCAGGAAACCGGCCAACCGATTCCCGCCGACGGCGACCTGAGCCGTTGGGCCCGACAGGGCGTGCTGCTGCTCAACGCCGTGCTGACCGTCCGCGCCGGACAGGCCGCCTCGCACCAGGGACGCGGTTGGGAAACCTTTACGGATGCCGTGGTCAACGCCATTGCCCGCGAAAAACAAGGCGTCGTTTACCTGCTCTGGGGTTCTTATGCCCAACGCAAGGCCGCCGCCGTCGACCTCGCGCACAACTGCATTCTGAAAGCCGTACACCCTTCCCCCCTGTCGGCCTACCGCGGCTTCTTCGGCTGCAACCATTTTGTGAAAGCCAACGAATACCTGGCTTCGACCGGTAAAACACCCGTCGCGTGGTAAAAATCGCCGGCATGGAACTTCCCGACCGGCCCCTCTTCCTCGCTCCGATGGAAGACGTGACCGATCCCTCGTTCCGCTACATCTGCAAGCGGTATGGAGCCGACGTCGTCTATTCCGAATTCATCTCTTCCGACGGGCTGATCCGCAACGCGGCCAAGTCGATGGCCAAGTTGCGCATTTATGATTGTGAGCGGCCTGTGGGCATCCAACTCTACGGTCACCTGATCGGGCCGATGGTCGAAGCCGCCCTGCGTGCCGAAGTTGCCGGCCCCGACCTGATCGACATCAATTTCGGATGTCCGGTCAAAAAGATCGCCAACCGCGGCGCCGGCTCGGGCATGATGCGCGACGTGCCCGCGATGGTCGAAATGACCCGCCGCATCGTCGAGGCCGTCAAATTGCCCGTCACCGTCAAAACCCGCCTGGGTTGGGACCAGGATTCGAGAAATATCGAAGAGGTCGCCCTGCGCCTGCAGGACGTAGGCATCGCCGCCCTCACCATCCACGGCCGTACCCGCAGCCAACTCTATAACGGCGATGCCGACTGGACGCTGATCGGCGCCGTCAGGAACAATCCGGCCATAAAAATCCCCATCATCGGCAACGGCGATATCGACTCGCCCGAACGTGCCCGCGAAGCCTTTGACCGTTGGGGCGTCGACGGCATCATGATCGGTCGCGCCACTTACGGCCGTCCCTGGATTTTTTATGAGATCCGGACATTTTTAGAGACGGGCGTCATCCCGCCTGCGCCTTCGGTGATCGAACGCGTTGCCCTGGCCAAACTCCACCTCGACAAATCGATCGAATTCAAAGGTGCCAAAGTCGGCGTCCTCGAAATGCGCCGCCACCTGAGCGCTTACTTCAAAGGGTTGCCCGACTTCAGGGAAACCCGAACGAAGCTTGTTACCCGGGACGATCCGGCCGACCTCTATGCCACACTCGACTACGTTGCCGCGCAGTGGGGCGACCTTTGACAGCCGGCTCCTTCCCTCAAAGCAAATCTCATAAAATGACAGGGCCTGCGACTTTGAGTTCGCAGGCCCCGCAGACAACCGTAATCGGCGATTATCGGTAGGTGTAGAATTTGGCGGGAGCGACTCCGACCTTGAATGAAGCGACGAGGCCGAACGACGAATTGTAACGGAACACATCGCCCGCCTGTTGGTAATCGAGCGGATCGCTCACATAAAGGTCGTTGTTGGGAAGGACGCCCAAACCATAGAACGACCGGCCGTCGGCCGGGATCACCGCCCGGGCATCGGCATACGACCCACTGACCGGGATTTCATACACATCCGTGTTGACATAGTACAACTTGTCGCCGGCGGCATTCATCGCGGCTGCCGTCACCCAGTCCCAATCGCCCATCGGCCAACTGTTTTCCACCGTGAAATCGATCGTGCCTACCCTGTGCAGAGCCGGGGTTTCGAGGTGGGTTGTCCAGTCGCTGGTCCATCCCCCGTCGGTGAAGACCCACAGGCTGCCGTTCTTGTCGATCGTCATTTTGCTAGGTTGGTAACCCACTTCGAGCGTGGCCACGACCTGGTCTTTGGCCGGATCGATCTTCAGCAGCAGGCGCGAATTGTTGTTCCAACAATTGGTGTAGATGTAGCCCCCGTGCGAGATCAGCGTCTCGGCGCTGTTGCCTGCGCCCAGGACGACCGTGCCGGTCACGGTCATCGTCGACGGGTTGACGATGTAGATCTCGTTGGCATAAAGGCTTGAAACGTAAGCCTTGGTCGACGAGAAGAAATACATGTCGCGGGGCGAATTGATATCGGTGAGTTTGCCCGTCATCAGCGACGTTTTCGGATCGATGACATAGATCTTGTCCGAGGCGCTCAGGGTAGCGTACATCCTGCCGCCGTAGAAGGTGAGCGATGCGGCCGCATCGCCGAAATCGGCATCGTTGGCCTTTTCGAAAACATTGTTGATCACCTGGCCGTCGCCGGGCGTATAATAGCTGATCTCGGCGTTGCCAACTCCCAACATGCCTTCGTCGAGGATGATCACCCCGCCGGAGGTCAGATCATAAGGACTGTCTTCAAAACCGCCGTCGTTGTTGCAGTTTGTAAACAACAATGCAGCTGCCGCAAGGGCGAATAGTAATTTTATGTGTTTCATTTCAGAAAAATCGTTGGTTGAAAAATCGGGATAAAGTGAAAAGGGGATATCGCGCCTCTCCTGCGGCGTCGAGTTATGGGATTGAGGGCAATATCCCCCGAGGAACTCCTCTCCACCGGAGGCGGGAGAGAGCCCCGAATGCTGAAAGGGTTACTGTGTCATACGCATTTCACGGTTTTGGTTCAACATAGTTTATCGCCACCAGAACCGGTAATGTAACGGGGAAAGAGCAAGGACAGGCAGGAAAATTCCTGCGGCCTTTTTAGCTTTAACTCCCGAAAACGCTAAAAGTTGTGGTGTCGGGGGCGGGCGTTTTCCGCGTAGCCCGTGTCCCCCGGTCGGCAGGTCTTCTGACTCGTTCCTGTTTCGGGCGCCTTCCCATCGCCTATGTTGCGTGCGACAGTGGCTTCGTTGATGCCGGAAACACATTTCGGAACTCACAGCAGCGGGTACTGTTCCGGATTCACACCGGATTCTCTATTAAACCCTTGGGCGTGCATGCCGTCGGGTGCCGTTATCAGAACAAAGGTACGAAAAAAGGCCGACAAAAACCGTTTTTTTGAAAAATATTACCCACTTTCTTTTACCTTTACTGCTCTGAGATAAACCGATCAAACACACAAACTTTTTGAAAATAACAACTTTATGAAAAAACTTTCCGTAATGGCGTTGGCCCTCTTCCTCGTTTTCGGACGGGCGGCGGCCGACGAGGGGATGTGGCTCCTGCCCTTTCTGTCGAAGAACATACCTCAAATGACAAAAGGAGGACTGAAACTTTCGGCCAAAGACATTTATGATATCAACAACAGTTCGCTCAAGGACGCCATCGTGATCTTCGGCGGCGGTTGCACGGGCGAAGTGGTGTCGGACCAGGGCCTCGTGCTGACCAACCACCATTGCGGCTATGGTGCTATCCAACAGCACAGTTCGGTCGAACACGATTACCTGAAGAATGGTTTCTGGGCCCGGAGTTTTACCGAAGAGATCCCTACGCCGGGACTGCAGGTCGTTTTTGTGCGCCGTATCGAGGACGTGACCGCCGCCGTGCTCAAGGGCATCACCGAACAAATGTCGGAAGCCGACCGCGACGACGCCGTCATGAAAGCGTCGGGCGAACTCGTCGCCGAGTGGCGGGCCCGGCATCCGGGCCACAACGTGATCGTGCGCGATTTCTTTGGCGGCAACCAATATCTGCTGTTCCTGACCGAAACGTATCCTGACGTCAGGATGGTCGGCGCACCGCCTTCGGCCATCGGCAAATTCGGGGGCGATACCGACAACTGGATGTGGCCGCGCCACACCGGCGATTTTTCGGTATTCCGCATCTACGCTGACGCCAATGGCAAGCCGACCCCCTACTCGGCCGGAAACAAACCTTATAAACCGCTGAGACACCTCAATATTTCGATCAAGGGCATCGAGCCGGGCGATTTTACGATGATCTTGGGCTTCCCGGGCAGCACGAACCGCTATATGACTTCGTACGAGATCGACCAGGCGCTCGATCAGGACAACCCGATCCGCATCGAAGTGCGCGGTGCGCGCCAGGAGCTGATGATGGCCGACATGAGGGCGAGCGACGCCGTACGCATCCAGTACGCTTCGAAATACGCCTCGTCGTCGAACTATTGGAAAAACTCGATCGGAATGAGCCGCGGCTTGCGCCGCCTCCATGTCAAGGATAAAAAACAAGCGCAGGAAAACCAATTCACCGCCTGGGTGGCTGCCGATCCCTCGCGCGCCGTTTACGCCGAAGCGCTGCCGCTGATCGAGGAAGCCGTGGCAAGCCGTCGGCCCTATGCGGCGGCGATGCAGTACATCACAGAAGCGCTGCAACGCGGTACCGAGATTTTCTACATCGGTTCGCTCGGGGCCGCCATTCGCCAGGAGTTGCAGGATTCCAACCAAATTGCTCCTGCGATGGTGGCCCGGATCAAAAGTTCGGCCGCCGGATTCTACAAGGATTACAACCAACCTACCGACAAAAAGATTGCCGTGGCGATGCTCGAACTTTTCGCCGCAAAGGTGCCCGCCGATCAACGCCCGTCATTCTTCCAGACCGAAATTCAGGATAAATTCGGGGGCGACATCAATCAATATGTCGACGGTCTCTACGGCAACTCGATCTTCGCCGACCAAGGTAAGTTCGACGCCTTTATGAGCAATCCGACGCTCGAAGAACTGGACGCCGACCCCGCTTTCATCGGTTATGGCTCGATTGCGGCCAAAGCCGCCGAACTCCGCGGCCCCTACCTGGCCTGCCAGGAAAAATATGTTCGCGGGCATCGCCTCTACGTTGCAGGATTACTCGAAATGGAAAAAAACGTCAACCATTACCCCGACGCCAATTCGACCATCCGTCTCACCTACGGCCAGGTGTTCCCGTATAAGCCGGCAGACGCTGTTCGCTATGACTATTACACCACCCTGACCGGCGTGATAGAAAAAGAGGACCCGGCCAACCCCATGGAATTTACCGTGCCTGAAAAACTCAAGGAGCTCTACGCCAAAAAAGATTTCGGTCGCTACGCCTGGAACGGAGACGTCCCCGTCAATTTCATCAGCAACAACGACATCACCGGCGGTAATTCCGGAAGTCCCGTCATGAACGGCAAAGGCGAGCTCATCGGCCTTGCCTTCGATGGAAACTGGGAAGCCATGAGCGGCGACATCGCCTTCGAACCCGAGCTCCAACGAACCATCAGCGTCGATATCCGCTACGTTTTGTTCATCATCGACAAATTCGCCGGCGCCCAACGCCTCATCGACGAAATGACCATCGTCACCAGGTAAACCGGCAGACGTTTCGGGTAAGTCCCGACGGCCGCTTTTCATAAAAAGCGGCCGTCGGGAGCGGCATAACGCAACCCCCGAGCCCGCTTGCGTCAGGCATGTTACCGTGTTTCATCGAGGTGTAGGCGAAGGAGATTGATGGCGTTGGCTGTGGCTCGTTGGATGTTTTGTTCGCGTTGTTGGCCGAAGTGCATTTGGCGGGAAAGTATGCCTTGAGGGCCGGCGAGGGCTATCCAGACGGTACCGACGGGTTTTTCTTCGCCGCCGCCGGTGGGGCCGGCTATGCCGGAGGTGGCGAGGGCATAGGTGCTTCCGGTGAGACGTAGAACGCCTGCGGCCATTTGTTCGACGACGGGTTGGCTGACGGCTCCGTATTTGGTTAGATCGTCGGGTGCGACGCCCAATACGTTGTGTTTTATGTCGTTGTTATAGGCGACTATACCGCCGAGAAAACAGTTCGAGGAGCCGGACATGGCAGTGAAGCGGGCGGCAATGGCACCGCCGGTACACGATTCGGCAACGGCAAGGGTTTCTTTACGGGTGTTGAGCGCAGTGGCTACGACCGCTTCGAGCGAGGTGGGTTCGAGGCCGACCAGGCAGTCGGGGATGATTGTGCGAAGTGTGTCGAATTGGCGTTCCATTTCGGTCTTGGCGCTTTCGCGGTCGGTATCGTAGGCCGACAGGCGCAGCCGGATGCCGCCCGGATTGGGCAGGTAGGCGAGTTTCAGTTCTCCGGGGAGCGCCGCTTCCCATTCCGAAATCGTGTCGGCCAACATCGACTCGGGCAGGCCGAAGGTGAGCATCGTGCGGTGGACGACCGAGCGCAACGTGAAATGCTCACACACCAAAGGCACGACCGAATCGGAAAACATCGGCTTCATCTCGAACGGTACGCCGGGCATCGACACCAACACTTTCCCCCCGCGTTCGAACCACATCCCGGGGGCGGTGCCGTTGGGGTTGGGCAACACGCGGCAACCTGCAGGCACGTCGGCTTGCGAGCGGTTCAGTTCGTTAAACTTCTGTCCGCGGTTGGCAAAGAGGCGTTCGATCATCCGGCAGGTCGGCTCGTGGAGCGTGAGCGGCATCCCGAAATAGTCGGCCAACGTATGCTTGGTGATGTCGTCTTTCGTAGGGCCAAGGCCACCGGTGACCAGGACGAGGTCGGCATCGGACAGTGCGGCGTCGAACGCGCCGGTGATCGCTTCGCGGCTGTCGCAGACCGAAGTGATCCGGACGACATAGGCGCCGATGGCATTGAGTTCCCGGCCAAGCCAAGCCGAGTTGGTATCGACGACCTGACCGATCAGGAGTTCGTCGCCGATGGTAATGATCTCTACCCGCATTTTTCGATTGTTGCGATAAGAAGAAAGGTTCGGAATGAGGTAACGCAGGAATGGGGGATGTGCAGGAAAAGAGGGATCAGGAGCGGATCGCCTCCCGGATCTCGCTTTCGAGCCGGATCTTCTTGCATATCCGCTTGGCAAACTTGGGCCCTTCGTAGATGAAGCCCGTATAGAGTTGGATCAGGCAGGCGCCCGCATCGAGCATCGCCATCGCATCTTCTTCCGACATAATGCCGCCCACGCCGATGATCGGGAAATTGCCGCCGGTCTTTTCGTGTATATAGCGCACCATTTCGATCGACCGTTCGGTAAGCGGCGCTCCGCTCAGCCCGCCGCGGCCGATGGCTCGGATGGTTTTCCTTTCGCTCTTCAATCCGTCACGGCTGACGGTGGTGTTGGTCGCCACGATACCGTCGATCTTGCACTCCTTCATCACGGCGATCGTGTTGTCGATCTGTCCGGCGGTCAGGTCGGGCGAGATTTTCAGCAGGATGGGGCGGTATTGGCTCTGTCCGCGGCGGAATTCGAGTACCGGGACGAGGATTTCCTTCAACGACTTTTCTTCCTGCAATTCGCTCAGATTGGCCACGTTGGGACAGCTGACGTTAATCACAAAATAGTCGACGTGGTCATACAACCGACGGAAGGTACGCAGGTAATCGGCCGGTGCGGTGTCATTGGGTGTGACGGTGTTTTTACCGAGGTTACCGCCGATGATGATGCGGCGGTCGCGGTTGCGCAGACGTTTGACTGTTTCTTCGACCCCGTTGTTGTTGAATCCCATACGGTTGACGATTGCGCGGTCTTTAACCAGGCGGAACAGGCGCGGCTTGGGATTGCCCGGTTGAGGCAGCGGAGTTACGGTGCCGATCTCGACGAAGCCGAAGCCGAGGCACGAAATTTCACGGTAAACCTCGGCGTTTTTGTCAAACCCGGCGGCAAGGCCCACCGGATTGGGAAATTTCAGTCCGAACACCTCGCGTTCGAGCGACGGGTGGCGCACCGTGCAAGCGCCGCGCAGCAGCGCTTTTCCACCGGGGATGCGACCCAGTATCTTCAATCCGAGAACGGTCACGCGATGGATCGTTTCGGGCGAAAGGAGGAAGAGGATCGGGCGGATGATCTTTTTGTACATAACTGTCTCGCACTAATATCGAAAGGCAAAGGTATGACAAATTCGCCGAAATATCTGCGAAAAGAACGCCTTTCGCGCTAAAAATACTCCTCGCGCAGACGGTAGCCGTTGCGCAGGTATTCGAAGGCGGCGGGATCGGAGCGCAGGGCGCGGTCGTCGGCCGCGATGTCATAATAGCGGCCGATCGTGGCGCAGAGCGTTTCCCAGGAGATGGGCAAGCCGTCGGTTTGGGGCGCTGCTCCCAACGGATACCATTCGGCCAACGGCAGGCCGAAGTGCGTAGCCAACGCCTGCACGGCCATGGCCGAGGCGTTGGCCTTGCCCTGCACCGAGTAACCGGCGATGTGAGGGGTGGCGAGGGCGACCTTTTCGAGCAGGCAACGGTCGATGATCGGTTCATTTTCCCAGACATCGAGTATGGCAGCCGATATTTTACCGGAGTCTACAGCCCTCGAAAAAGCTGTATTTTCAATGACTTCGCCCCGCGAGGTGTTTATAATTGCCGTGCCGGGGCGTATCTTTTCGAAAAAGGCGGCGTCGGCCAAATGAAACGTTTTGTCGATCCCCTCGCGTTGTAGCGGGACATGGAAAGTGACGATATCGGCCATGGCCAACAATTCGTCGAACGGCAAAAAGTCAAGCCCCTGCTCGGCCCGCATTCGTGGCGGATCGCAGCACACCACCCGGAATCCCAGTCCGCGAGCCAACTCGACGATGATCGACCCGACATGACCCACGCCCACCACACCGAGTGTCCGCCCGCCGGGCGCCCATCCCTGCTTGCGGCTGAGCCAAACCAACGTGGCGGCCACGTATTGCATCACCGCCCGGGCATTGCTTCCGGCGGCCGACGACCACTCGACCCCGATGTGCGTGCAATACGCCCGATCGATATGGTCGAACCCGATGGTGGCCGTAGCGATAAATTCCATCCGGCTCCCGGCAAGCAGCCTGCGGTCGCACCGGGTACGGGTGCGGATCAGCAGTGCCGAGGCGTCATGCACGACTTCACGCGTAATCTCCCCGGCCGGTCGGCAACGGACTTCGAACCACGGTTCGAAGACCCCCTCCAGGTAAGGTATATCGCGGTCTATGACGATTACTTTCTTCATCCGAATGCGGGGACAAGGTACGACTTATCCATTTTTTCTACAAGCCGGAAGCAGACCGGAATTTGCTACATTCTCAATTAATCGCTAATTTAGTGCCATATTTCCGGCGTCCCATGCGTCGGAAATGTATCGGAGGCCGACCTCGAACAGGAACAAGCCGCCTTTCGTTACGTTATGAAGACTTTTTGTTTTATTTGTCTGCGTTTTTATTGTGTTTTCTCTGAAAAGGAGTACATTTAGCGCGTTTATGGCCGATTACAAAAACATCGAGATCAAGAATCGCCGGGCCTCGTTCGACTACGAGGTCCTCGACACCTGGGTGGCCGGAATCGTCCTCACCGGGACCGAGATCAAGTCGTTGCGTCTGGGCAAGGCTTCCTTGGTCGACTGTTACTGCTGCTTCCACGCGGGAGAGCTTTTCGTAAGGGGCATGAACATCTCCGAGTACTATTGGGGAACATACAACAATCACCAACCCAAACGCGACCGCAAACTGCTGCTTCAGCGCAAAGAGCTGCGCAAACTTGAACGGGCCCTGCAAGACAAAGGGATAACTCTGATCGGGATCAAACTCTTCGTCAACGAGCGGGGGTTGGCCAAGATCGTGATCGGTCTGGCCCGGGGGCGTAAAAACTACGACAAACGTGAATACATCAAGGACAAAGACACCAAACGCGAACTGGACCGGGTTATGAAGAGGTAGCCGCCCGGCCCTCCTCCTGCTGACGTTTTTCGTGACGATATCGCCGCTCTCGGCACAAGAGGGCGGCGATACGTTGCGTGTTGTCCGTCCGCTCGAAGAGGGCGGGGAAATGGGACGGCACTTCCCTTATGATCCGTTTCGCCCGGTACCGGGCGAAACCTCGGATGAAGCGGAACAACTGACAGAGGAAAATTTCTTCGACTATTTTACCGTGTCGGCCGTCAGTGCGTGGCAGAATCCGATCGAGCGCCTGTCACGCAACCTGATCTTTATGCGTTATCGCCCACGGGGCTACGACAATCGCTTTAACCGACTGACAGTCAACGGGGCAGATATGGGCGACCTTTCCGAAGGTTTTTTCTACTGGAAACTTATTGCCGGCGCGCGCGGCGTCTTTTATAGTGACGACCCGCATGTGGCAGGTTGGGGCGCGATCGGGCAGACCGACCGCATCGAAACCGCTCCGGGCGCTACGCCTTCGTCCGGCAAATTGCTCTACGCCCATGCGAATCGCATCTATGCGAACCGCGTGGCTGCCGGCGGCCTTTACAACCCCGGCCGGGGGGCTTCGTTTTCGGTGGCCGCCGACCGCCGTTGGGACGAGGACGGATTCTCAAAGGGGCTTTTCACGGATTTGACCGCGTTGAGCGCCAATCTCGAATTATCGGGTCGGGGCCAAAGTTTTAATCTTTTCTACACGGGCGTTTTCGGAGAACAGGGCGTGCGTTCGGCCGCCACGCAGGAAGTGTTCGATCTGGCGAGCGATCCTTATTATAATGCGAATTGGGGCGAAGTGGACGGACGGGTGCGAAATGCCAAAGTGCGCAGTTACGGGCAGAATCTGGCTGTGGCTTCGTATCGCTTCGACGCTTCGCCACAGTTGCAATTCCGGGCGACGGCGGCTTGTCTTTTCGGCCCGACGGCGACCAGTTACCTGACCTGGTAC